>DATCPU010000048.1:0-7462 GCA_036569925.1 Candidatus Dormiibacterota bacterium | reverse complement strand
CCAGCTCCCGCCAGTAGCGGCCGGTGCGCAGCCCCTGTGGCGCGGCTGCCGGGATTGGCCCCTCTGATCGCACATCTTCCTCGACGTCGGAGGCCGCCATTCCCGGCGTCAATCTAGCAGCCGGCCCCCGCGCCAAACCTTCCGGGCGAGCTTTTTGCCTAAGGAATTGACCTCCCCGGGGACGCCCCTGTAGGATCACCGCCGCGGATGGCGCCGGGACCGCAAGAAAGCCGGTTAGGGGCCGTCTAGCTAGATAACAGTTCGTAGTTCTGGAAAAAGGAGGTGAATGCAATGTTGAGTCTTTACTGGAAGCTCCGCAGTCTTACGACCCGTCAGGAAGGCCAGGGCATGGTTGAGTACGCTCTGATCCTCGTCCTCGTTTCGATCGTGGTCATCGTGATCCTTCTTACGATGGGCAACCAGATCAAGAACGTGTTCTCGAACGTCGTAGCCGCTCTCGGCTAACGAGAACCAAACGTAGTAGCACCTTCAAAGAGAGCCCCGCAAGGGGCTCTCTCGCTTAGGGGGAGCGATATCGGTACCCCCTCGTTACAATGGCGGCACTCTTGCAGAACACATATTCGGAGGTGACGTAACACTTGGCCACCGCAGCACCAGCACGACCCCGACCGGGTGGAGGTCGTCTTTTCATCATCGTCGGCTTGTTATTGGCCCTGCTCGCCGCAGGCGGTGTCTATCTTCTAGGCAGCCTGGGCGGCGGAGGGGTCATTGGTGGCTCAACGCAGACAGTTGTGGTCGCGAAGAACCCAATCGCAATGCGTCACCAGATCAGCAAGGACGACGTCGACATCCTTAAGGGCGTCTCCACGAACGTCACGAACACCTACGCCAACCCGTCTGACCTGGTCGGCCTGATCGCAGAGATCCAGATCAGCAAGGGCGCCGTTATCACCAAGGACATGCTCGCGAAGGACATCGGCCTGGTTCCCGCCGGCGCGGGCCCCGCTTACCTGCCCCTCGCCAAGGGTTACATCGCCATGACGATCCCGACCGGTGAGCAGCAGGGTGTGGCCGGAAACATCACCAGGGGCGACTACATCACCGTCATCGCGTCGGCCAGCATCAGCATCTTCGCCACCGGTAAGGCGACCGCGACCGGCCCGCCGAAGGTCGTCAGCAAGACCGTGTTCACCAACGTCAGGGTCATCGCGCTCGGCCCGGCGACGTCGAACGTCCAGCCGGCCAGCGGCACCACCACTGTCGGCGGCACCACGCCCAGCAACGGTGGTTTGACTTCGAGCCTCACCATCGAAATCACCCAATGCGACGCCGAATTCTTCACCTGGTTCCTGAACAACACCCAGCTCAAGTACACGCTGGAATCGCAGCAGGACTACGCGACGTCGCCGCCCACCGGTCCCGACACCCAGAACTGCCCCAACGGGTTCGATTCCGCCAAGGGTGTCAGCCAGTCCGAGGTGGAAGCCAGGTACCATTTCACGGCTCTTTAAAGTTCTCTCCCACAGCTGAATATGGGTCTTCTGGACAGGGTCAAGCAGAACCAGACGGGCGCTCCGCCCGTAACGGGTCCGGCGAGTAACGGACCTGCAGTAGCGACTGCCCCGGGCGGAGCCACCTCGTACAGCACGTCTTCGGCGGTGCCGAAGGCCCGTCCGACCGACACGGTCCCGCCGCCCGCGGCGACTGCAGCGCGCGCGCCTCAGGCCGGCGAAGCGCCGCCCGCCTTTACCGCAGCCAAGGTTCAGATCCACGCCAAGCTGATCGAGCGGTTCGCCGATCAGATCGACTCAAGCAATAAGGTTGGCGTCCGCGAAAAGATCCTCGAGCTCGCGGACGAGTATTTCCGGACCACGGCCATGACCATGACCAAGACGGACAAGGAGCGCCTTGTCGATTCGGTCCTGGACGACGTTCTGGGTCTGGGCCCGCTCGAAGCTCTACTGGCCGACCCAAACATCACTGAAATCATGGCCAACCACCCCAAGCAGATTTACGTCGAGAAGAGCGGCGAGCCGGCTTTGTCGGCCGTCACCTTCGAGTCGGAGAGGCAGATGCGCCAGGTGATCGATCGCATCGTCAGCCTGGTCGGACGCAGGGTCGACGAGTCAACGCCAATCTGTGACGCCCGCCTAAAGGATGGCTCCCGTGTCAATGTGGTCATCCCGCCGATCGCCCTCAAGGGACCCTGCCTGACCATTCGAAAGTTCACCAAAGAGAAGTGGGGCCCGACCGACATCGTGAACCGGTTCCACTCGGCCAGCCCGGAGCTGATGACTTTCTTGCGGTCGTGCGTGCGCGCTCGCTTCAACATCCTCGTCTCCGGCGGCACCGGTTCCGGTAAGACGACGCTTCTCAACATCCTCTCGTCATTCATCCCCGAGACCGAGCGCCTCATCACTTGTGAGGACGCCGCCGAGCTCCAGCTTCAGCAGCCTCACTGGATCCAGCTGGAGTCACGGCCACCCAACGTCGAGGGCAAGGGCGCTGTACCGATTCGCGAGCTCGTCAAGAGCTGTCTGCGTATGCGGCCCGACCGCATCATCGTCGGCGAGTGCCGCGGCGGCGAGGCCCTGGACATGCTTCAGGCTATGAACACCGGCCACGATGGCTCGATGTCGACGCTCCACGCCAACAACCCTCACGAGGCCCTCGTCCGTCTCGAGACGCTGGTGCTCCAGGCCGGCCAGGACCTTCCGTCGCGAGCCATTCGCGAGACGATCGGCGCCGCTATTCACCTGATCGTCCAGCAGTCCCGACTTCGCGGTGGCATCCGGCGCATCGTCAGCGTGGCGGAGATCACCGGGATGAAGGACGGGGACGTCCAGTACCAGGAGATTTTCAAGTTCAACCAGCTCGGCGTGAGCGCCGAGGGCAAAGCCGTCGGCTACCACACGGCGACGGGTGTCATCCCGATGCGGATGGAGCACCTCAAGGCAGAGGGCGAGGACGTTCCGGAGTCGCTTTTCCGCCCCACCCCGCAACCACCACCGGATAAGCTCTACTGACCGTTAGGAGGTCCTGATGCCGCAGCTGTCAACGTCGCTCATATTCGCGCTCATCGCCTTCGCGGGAATTTTTCTGCTGTTCTTCGGGGTCAGCCGCATGCGCCGATCCGCCGGGGGCGCTGAGGACTTCCAGGCAAGGCTTGCCGCCTATGGCGTGACCACGGCAGGCGCCACCACGCTGCCGCCTTCGAGCGGCATGCGGGACAGCCTGAATCGGATCTTCCAGCCGGCCGCGGACCGTATGGGCCGGGGCGACGCCAAGAAGGGCAAGCCGTCGGTCGCCGAGCAGCTGCTACGCGCCGACCTCAAGCTCCGCACTTCCGAGTTCTTCATGATCCAGGTCGGGACGGCGGTGCTGTTCGTCTTGATTGCCGGCGTGCGGTTTGGCTTCGGTATCGGCAGCATCGTCCAGCTGGTCATTGCGGCTGCCATCGGCTACCTGATTCCCGGGCGCTACGTGAAGTACCGGATCGCGCGCCGCCTCCGAGCCTTCAACAACCAGCTCGGGGACACGCTCACCTTGCTGTCAAACGCGATCAAAGCCGGCTATTCGTTCGCGCAGGCCATCGACACGGTCGCCAAGAACGCGGTGCCGCCGATCGCCGACGAATTCGGACGCGCGGTGCGCGAGATGAACCTCGGTGGCTCGCCTGACGAAGCGCTGCAGAACATCACGAAGCGCGTGGAAAGCCCCGACTTCGACCTGGTCGCCACGGCCTACTCCATCCACCGCACGGTCGGTGGCAACCTGGCCGAGATCCTCGACAACATTGCGTACACCATCCGCGAGCGCGTCCGCATCAAGGGCGAGATCGCCACACTCACTGCGCAGGCGCGAGCGTCAGGCACCCTCATCACCTTCCTGCCCATCGTGTTGGCGGTGTTCATGTACTTCGTGACGCCGACCTACTTCCGGCCCATGTTCTCGAACTTCATCGGCTGGATCCTGATCGCGATTGGCGTCTTCATGATCTTCGTCGGAAACCTGATCATCCGGCGCGTGGTCGCCATCGAGGTATGAGCTCATGAATACGACCCTGCTTCTAGCGGTAATCGTCGGCCTTGGCATCCTGATGATCTTCTACGGGCTGTCTCGGACGCCTTCGACCAACACCGCCCAGATGGTCCAGCAGCGCCTGCAGGTCTACGGCGCCGGTGGCAGCGACAAGCCGCTCACGATCGAAGAGGTCGAGCTCCAGAGGCCGTTCAGCGAGCGGTTCCTGCGGCCGGCCATCGAACGATTGGGCACCCTCATGTCTCGCTCGACGCCGCAGAAAGCGCGTCAAGACCTGGACAACCGCTTGGAGCTGGCCGGCCG
The DNA here is from genome assembly GCA_036569925.1 of Candidatus Dormiibacterota bacterium. Classification (GTDB taxonomy): domain Bacteria; phylum Chloroflexota; class Dormibacteria; order Dormibacterales; family Dormibacteraceae; genus Palsa-872. The sequence goes on along the minus strand of DATCPU010000048.1, from coordinate 3,157 downwards.
GCCTGGAAACCTGACGCCTGCCGACTTCGGGGCCATCCGCCTGGTGGCGGCTGCGGTCATGGCGGCGGTGGGGCTGGGCATCGGCTTCCTCCTGGGCACGCCGGTGTACCTCGTAATCAGCCTCGCCATCGGCGCAGTGCTGGGCTACTACCTGCCCGTCCTGTGGCTGAAGCAGAAGGTTGACGCACGACGCGCTGCGATTCAAAAGGGTCTGCCAGACGCCATGGACCTTCTCGTCATCGCCGTCGACGCCGGACTTGGCTTCGACGCAGCGCTCGCCCGGGTCACCGACAAGTACAAGAACGCCCTCTCGGACATGTTTGCCAAGGTCCTGCGCGAGGTCAGCCTTGGCCGTCCGCGGCTCGAGGCCATGGACGAGATGGGCCGAAGCAGCGGGGTGGATGACCTGCACAACTTCATCCAGGCCATCATCCAATCCGAGCAGTTCGGCACCGGCATCGGCAAGATCCTGCGCATACAGGCTGACGAGATGCGGCGCAAGCGCCGTCAACGCGCGCAGGAAAAGGCGGCTCAGGCGACGTTGAAGATGATGCTGCCGATGGTCGGCTGCATCTTCCCGACGCTGTGGATCGTCCTCCTCGGACCCGCCGCGTTGATCCTCATGGCGCCAAGGTAAGACCGGAGGCAGCACTGCTTTCGTACCTGCTGCCGAGCATTCCCGCTTGGGAGCTGGTCGTTCGTGGTGTGGTCATCTACGTCGCGCTGCTGGTCGCGCTGCGCATCTTTGGGAAGCGGGAGGTCGGTCAGTTCACGCTCTACGACCTGGTTTTCATCCTGCTCGTAGCCAATGCCCTGCAGCCCGCCATCACCGGGCCCGACAACTCTCTAGGCGGCGGGCTCATCCTCGTCGTGGCACTGGTGTTGACCAACGCCGGCGTCGGCTGGCTGGACCGGTTTCCGCGCTTTCACAGGTTGCTGGCGGCGCCGCCCGCGGTGATCATCAAGGACGGGGAGTACCTGCGCGACGTCATGAAGAAGGAGGGCGTTGACCAGGAGGAAGTCGAGACCGCGATGCGAGAGCATGGCGTCGCCGATGTCAAAGAGGTGCAGCTGGGCGTGCTGGAGCCGGACGGCAGCATCTCCATCGTTGCCACCGGCGGCGCAACAAGAACGAGACGAAAGGTCCGCTTCAGCCAGCGATCGCGCTAGATATGAGAGGGGACCCGGATGGTCCCCCCTGCGCGCAGAGCGGCGTTGAGGATGGGACTTACTGAATGCATCGCCGGGCGCTGCGCGCGCGGCTGCTCCTCCTCCGGTATATCGATGGGATTAATCAATCACGTGCTCCCGGCGACGCGTGGAGACGATTTGAGACAAAGTCATGCCCGGGGGGACCCCGGCCGACCCTGCCACGCTAGCAACCTTCGCTCAAGGTCGAGGCGGATTTCGTCGCTATCCTTACCTCTCGTGGACCAACCGCCTGCCGCTGCTCCGCGCCTTGACGTCAAGACGCCCGTGTTCGAGGGGCCGCTCGAGCTGCTGCTGGCCCTGGTCGAGCGTGAGGAGGTCGACATCTTCGAGGTCTCGCTCGCCAAGGTCACCGATGCATACCTGGTCGAGCTGGCCGGGCGCGATGTCGCCGACCCTGCCGAGATGGCGGCGTTCCTCTGGATGGCAGCGCGGTTGTTGCTGTTGAAGTCGATGCGCCTCCTGCCCGGCGAGCCGCCAACCGACGAGGAGACCGATTTGCTGGGTTGGGAGGAGGATGTGCGTCAGCGCCTCGAGGAGTACCGCGTCTACAAGGAGATGGCGCAGAGCCTGATGACCCGAGCTGAGTCGGAGCCATTTGCGTTTCCGCCTCCCACCCGCCAGGTCGATGCCGCGGGCCAGGAGGAGCCACTCGAGGTTGGTTTGCTGGTTGTCGCCTTCAACAGCGTGCTCGCGCGTGTCCCGCCGCGACCGCTTGTCGTCACCGGCCGGACATGGACGCTGGAGGAAAAGCTTGACACGATCACCAGGCGCCTCCATCACGGGCCGATCGAGCTGCTCGAGCTGATACTCGAGTCGGAAGACCGGCTCGAGGCGGTGGTCACCTTTGTCGCGGTGCTCGAGCTGCTCAGGCGGTCGCTCATCAGCGTCCGGCAGAAGGAACGGTTCGGCCCTATCCAGATTGAATCCCGGACCCCGCCGCTAGAGGAGACCAGGTGAGCGAGCTGTCAGCGACCCTGGAGGCCATCCTGTTCAGCTCCAACCGTCCGCTCAAGCTTCGCGAGCTTCAGCAGGCCACGAGCAGCGACAAAACCGCAGTCGAGCAGGCGCTCGAGGACCTCAAGGTGGCGCTCGAGGGACACGGGGTGATGTTGATGCGCCATCACGACGAGCTCAACCTCGCAACGCGACCCGCGTACGCGGCGGCCGTGCGCCGAGCCCTTCGACCCGAGGTCTCGGGCAAGCTGTCCCCGGCGGCCTATGAAACGCTGGCGATCGTCGCGTACCAGCAGCCGGTGCCGCGCTCGCGCGTTGAGGAAGTTCGCGGGGTCAACTGCGAGAGCGTCCTGACGAACCTGGAGCTGCGCGACCTGATCACGGAGGTTGGCCGCGGCACAGGACCCGGCCTGCCGAGGCTCTACGGCACGACGATGAGATTTCTGCAGGTGATGGGTCTCGAGTCACTCGACCATCTGCCAGTACCTCGGCTCGACGGCACGGAGGTGGGGCCATCTCCGAAGAATCCTCTGACCACAAGCTGAAGGAGCGGCTCAACCGCTTTCTGGCGAGGGCGGGCGTAGCCAGCCGCCGCGCCGCGGACGAGCTGATCGCTTCGGGAGCTGTGCGCGTGAACGGCGAGCTGCCTCCCCCGTCCGGCTTGTTCGTAGACCCGGACAAGGACAACGTCACAGTCGAGGGGCGTCCCGTCAAGCCGGTGACACGGCATCGCTACGTCGTCATCAACAAGCCGCTCGGCGTGATCACGACGGCGCGCGACGAGCAGGAGCGCACGACAGTGCTCGACGTGGTCGGCGACGAGGGCCAGGCGGGCCACCGTCTATTTCCGGTGGGCCGGCTCGACGCCGACACCTCGGGCTTGCTGCTGCTCACCGATGACGGTGAGCTCGCATTTCGCCTCACCCACCCGCGTTACAAGGTCGCCAAGGAATACATCGCGACCGTCATCGGCAACCCCACACCCGCAGAC
>DATCPU010000047.1:0-6725 GCA_036569925.1 Candidatus Dormiibacterota bacterium | reverse complement strand
TGGCGCTTGCTTTGACGACTGCAGGACTCCCTCCAACGCCCTTTTTCCCAGATCCGTCACCACGTGACATTGACTACATGCGTCCCACCTACCCGCCACAACGCCCTCTTCCCCGGCCGTAAAGACGTGGCTTCGACTCCGGGGCGCCCCGGACGCCAGGCGCCGAGCCTCGACCAAAACCGCCCTAATGGCGTATCAACCTAGAAAAACACGACCATTGTGCCCGAATGGCTGCATACACACCTCACGGCGGGCCCTCCCCACCTCCATTGCGTTGTTGCCCTCCCCCTCAACACACGCACCTGTCGCGCAGATTAGAAAGGATCGGGCTGGCGCACAACCCTGCTTGTTAACCCTTGCCCTCGAGGAACCTCGAAATAAAGCGCCGAGAATCCTGGTCCTCCGGGGTGGCACACCAGAACCGGCCCACTCCCCATCATGTGGTAACCCAGCTTTCGCCCATCCGCCGTCCTCATGCTCACGAGAGCCTCGGCTCGGGGCGCCACCGGCCGCCCTCTTCCAAATATCCAGCCGGCTGGTCAGGGTCATGACTCAGGACCAGCAGCCACCGGTGCCGCTCCGCCTCTTCGAACAACCGCGCCTTCTGCTCGAGCACCCGCAGCGGATCCAGGTCCGCGGCCATCGTCCAGGGCACGCGAAGGTGAGGCGTCTGACACACCAGATCGCCTGTCACCGCACATGCCAGCTCCCCCGACCGAAACACGATCACCTGGCTCCCCGGCGTGTGCCCCCCAACGAGACGGACGTGCACTCCGGGCAACACCTCGTTGTCTCCGTCCACAAGCTCCACCGCCCGATTCCCATCGGCCAGCGGCGTGAAGTCATCGTGGTAGTAGGCGGATTCGCTCCGCTGGTCCGGATGCAGCGCAAAATCCCATTCGCTCTTCTGGATGAAGTGGCGCGCCTTCTTGAATGTCAGCTCAAGGCCTCCATGCTCATCCCTGCGCGTCAACCCGCCCGCGTGGTCCCAATGCAGGTGTGTGGTAATGACCGCGTCCACCTCGTCGGGAGCGATCCCCACGCGTCGCAACGAATGCAGCAAACCCTCAGGCTCTCTCAGCTCGACCTGGCGCGCCCTCTTCTCGCTGAGCTTGGTGCCAATTCCCGTTTCGCACACGACCACGCGGCCGTTGATCCGCGCGATCAGGCCGACGCACGCCATGTCGATCATGTTGTTGCCGTCGGCCGGCCTCTTCTTCTCCCACATCACCTTGGGAACGACGCCGAACATCAGGCCCCCATCGGCTTTCCAATGGCCCGCGATGAGGAGATGAAGCTCGAGGTCGCCCAGCTGCACCTGACTAATATGCTCCCGCGCGCACCGGCTTACGAAAAGTAGCCAGGGGCTGTGCGTTTAGCTATAGACTCACCAATATGCCGCGATCAATGTGGAAAGGCGTCGTCTCATTCGGAATGGTCTCAATACCGATTCGCCTGTACAACGCGACGGAATCGAGCGCCAAGGTTTCCTTCCGCCAACTCTGTCCCGACCATAAGTCGCCGATCACCTACAAGCGCTGGTGCCCTGAGGGAGATCACGAGGTCGCTTACGGCGAGATCCTCAAAGGCTACGAAGTCGGGAAGGACCGCTACGTGATCATCGACGACAAGGACCTCGACAACCTGCCGCTGGCGACCGCGCACAGCATCGATATCACAGAGTTCGTGCCCAGCGACGACATCGAGCCCGGCCTCTACTTCAAGAACGCGTACTACATGGAGCCCGAGGAGCTGGGCAAGAAGCCGTACCAGCTTTTGCGCAAAGCGCTCGAGGCCACTGGCCGCATGGCGATTGCCAAAATCGCGCTCCGCGACCGCGAGCACCTTGCTGCATTGCACTCTCACGGACCCGGCTTGCTCATGAACACGCTCAACTGGCCCGACGAGATTCGCTCGATGGAGGGACTCAAGGGCATGGATGGCGAAGTGAAGATCAACCCCAAAGAGCTCGAAATGGCCAAGGCCCTGATCGAGAGCCTCGCCGATACCTTCGACCCCTCCCGCTACAAGGACGAGTACAAGGAAGCGGTGATGAAGGTGGTGCAGGCCAAGATCGACGGCGAGGTCATCGAAGCCCCAGCGACTCCGCAGACCGCGAAGGTGATGGACCTGATGGAAGCACTACGCGCTTCGGTCGAGCAGGCCAAGAAGTCACGCAAGACGGGCGGCAGAGAAGCGGCGCCGGCCGAAGTCAAGAAGGCACGAAGAAAAGCTTCCTAGTCGGTCGCGGCGGAGAGGTTGTCCAAACAGCCGCGAGCTAATCTGACGGTAATGGGCGACGCAGACCAGCTGCAGATCGAGCTCGAGAGCTTTCCCGCCGAGCTGCGCCCCATGCAGGCGGCGTCCGCCGAAGCCCCATTCAGCTCGCCCGACTACCTCTTCGAGGTCAAATGGGACGGTCTTCGTTGCCTTGTCTTCCGCGACAACAACGGGGAGGTCCGACTCCAAGATCGCGGCCTCAACGACCTGACCGCTGACGTACCGGAGGTCATTGCAGCAGCGAAACGTGTCCCTCCAGGCAGCGTGATTGATGGCGAGCTCGTCGCCACCGACAACGACGGGCGGCCCGACTACCCACGGCTCCGGCAGCGACTCGCGGGCGGCGCTGCCCTCCGTGAGCAGATCCCCGTCGCCTATCTCGCTTTCGACGCGCTTTATCTCGAGGAGAAGCCGCTGATGCGCCAGCCGGTACTGCGCCGCCGCGCGCGTTTGCAGAAGGCGGTGGAACCAGGAGGCCACATCTTCGTGCCCGACCACATTGACGAAGACGGGGTCGAGCTGTTCGAGGCCTGCCTCGAGCGTGGCCTGGAGGGCGTGGTCGCCAAGCACAAGCAGAGCCCTTACGTCGCGGGCCAACGGAGCCCTTTCTGGCTGAAGGTGAAAGCAGTCAAATCGGATGACTTCGTTGTCATCGGATGGACGGGAGCCAGGCCCTTCGACGCGCTGGTCGTGGGCTACCACGAGGACGGCCGCCTGTTGCCTTGTGGCACTGTGGGCGGAGGTTACGATGACGCTGCGAGCAAAACCGTGGGCGATGCGCTTGTCACTCTCGCCACCGAAGCCTCGCCCCTGGAGCCGCCACCGATCATGACCAAGCCGGTGCACTGGGTGCGGCCCGAGCTGGTGGTCAGCGTGCGTTACTCAGAATGGTCGCCCGATGGCACGCTGCGCTTCCCGATCTTCAACGGGTTGAGACCCGAAGTCCACCCTGCCGAAGCTGTTCGGCACCGACCTCGCGTCGTGATCTCGGGCCATGTGAAGCCTGGCTCGCTCGCCTACGGCCTCACCCGTTTTCCGTTCTGACGGCACTGATGGATCCAGGGTTCGACGTCGTCACCGGCGCGTTCAGCTATACCGGGCGCTTCATCGCCCGCAAGCTGCTCGAAGACGGCCGGCGAGTGCGGACCCTGACCAACCATCCTCAGCGGCCGGGGGCACAGGAGCTGGAAGTTGACGTGGCGCCGCTCAAGTTCACCGACCGCGCCGCGCTCGTCGAGAGCCTTCGCGGGGCCGACACCTTCTACAACACCTACTGGGTCCGCTTTCGCCACGGCGGAGTGGGCTTCGGCGATGCCGTGGCCAACACTCGAATCCTGGTGTCGGCTGCAGCTGAGGCCGGCGTGCGCAAGGTGGTCCACATCAGCGTCAGCAACCCTTCTCTTGATTCGCACCTGGACTACTACGCCGGGAAGGCGCGCACCGAAGATATAGTTCGAGATTCAGGTTTGAAGTGGGCCATCGTCAGGCCGACTCTCATCTTTGGCCCAGGCGACATCCTCATCAACAACATTGCGTGGCTGCTGAGAAACATGCCGATCTTCGTAATCCCCGAAAAAGGCCGCTACCGCGTACAGCCGGTGGCGGGGGAAGACGTCGCGGAAATCGCGATGTGGGCCGCGGCACAGCCGGAAAACGTCGTGGTGGACGCCGCGGGGCCAGAGGTCATCACGTATGCCGAGCTGGTCGACAGCGTGGCGATCACCGTGCACCGCCGGCCGCCCATCGTGCATCTGCCGTCGCGGCTGACTCTCGCCGCGGGCGACGTCGTCGGCCTGTTCGTTCGCGACATCGTGCTCACCCGCCAGGAGCTGGAAGGCTTGATGGAGGAGCTGCTGGTCTCAAAGGACGAGCCTCGCGGCACCCGCCGGTTGGATGACTGGCTCCTTCGCAGCAGCGATACGTTGGGCCGCAGTTACGCCTCGGAGCTAGGCCGCCACTTCCGGTAACGTGCTGGCGATGACCTCGCCCGCGCCGGGTGCATCCGCCGCCGTCGAGGCCAGGCAGCTGGTCAAGCGATACGGGGTGGTCACGGCTGTTGACGGCGTCAGCTTCTCCGTCTCGGAAGGTGAGATCTTCGGCTTCCTGGGCGCCAACGGAGCCGGCAAGACCACCACGCTGCGGATGCTGTGCGGTCTCCTCACTCCGACCTCCGGCACCGCCGTCATCCACGGAATCGACATCCTGAAAGACCCACTCAGCGCCAAAGCGCGCATCGGTTATCTCGATGAAGAGCCGTTCGTCCATCCACATCTCACTGGGCGCGAGTTTCTAAATTTCGTCGCCGACCTGTACCGGATGCCACGCGGCGGACAACGCGAGCAGAGGATGGAACGTCTCCTGGGCCTGTTCGAGCTTGCCAACCGCGATGGCGAATTGATCGGCGCTTACAGCCACGGTATGCGGCAGAAGATAGGTCTGGCCTCGCTGCTGATCCGGGAGCCATCTGTCCTGTTGCTCGACGAGCCCACGAACGGCCTGGATCCGCGATCGGCGCGACTGGTTAAGGACCTCCTGGAGGAGCTGGCCAGCCGAGGCACGACTGTGCTGCTGTCCACCCACATCCTGGAAGTTGCGCAGGCACTCTGCCGGCGGGTCGCCATCATCGACCGTGGACGAATCACCGCCACGGGGACGATGGATGAGCTGCGTGCACAGGCCGGCAGCGAGCAGGCAAGCCTCGAAGAGCTTTTCCTGAAGCTGACCGCTGGGCCGGAGTCGAAAGAGCTCATCGAACGACTGCTGGCATGAGCGCGTGGGCGGCCACGCGAACGATCCTGGGCGCCGAGATCCTGGCGCTGCGGCACCGTCTGATGAAGCGAGGCACTGCGCGGTTGGCGCTCCTGGCGATCTTCCTCGTCTCAGCCGGAGTTTTCATTGGCGGCGGCGCGTTCAGCCTCGGGGCGGGCGCCGCACATTTCCTACCAACCGCCATCGATCCCCTGCTCGTCGGCGGCTTCACTGGGCTGTCAGTCCTGATGCTCGTCGTCGGGTTCCCGACAGTGATCGCGACCTTCTTCGTCGGCCGCGACCTCTTGCTGCTGACGCTCGCCCCCGTCCGCACCATCGAGATCTTCGCCGCGCGTTTGACCCTGGCCATGGCGGCCAACCTGCTGATCAGCTCAATCCTTCTCGCTGTGATCCTGGGCGTTGGCGCCGGGGCGGGCGCCCCCGTCGTCTATTTCGTCCTGGCGCTGCCTCTGATCTTCGTGCTGGTGCTCGCCGTCACTTGCGTGCAAACAGCCCTGATGTCGGTCGTGCTTCAGTGGGTGCCGGCACGCAGGGCGCGCGACGTCGCTGCATTGGTGGCCGGTCTAACCGGCGCCGGGCTGTATCTCGCCTGGAACTTGAGTCTGCGACAGTCCTTCGCCGGCCGCTCTCGCCAGGACCTTGCCAACCTCAACACGCTGCTGCAGCGCATCGATTGGCTGCCGCCTGCGTGGCCCGGCCATGCACTGAGCGCCGTCATCGCGAGCGACTTCGGGGCTGCCGCGTTCTGGTCCGGGCTGTCAATTCTGTTGGGCCTGGTGCTGATGGCGCTGGCCGCAGCCCTCTACCAGCGAACATTGCTAGCGGGTCTCGGGGTCTTCGGAAGCCCGCAGGCCATCTGGAGCCGCAAGGCGAGCCGACCGGCTGCGAAATCCTCGCGCGGCAACCCGTCTCCTGCTTTCGCTATCGCGCGCAAGGATTGGCTTGCGTTCAGGCGCGACATCAGGCGGCTCAGCCGGCTCATCCCGGCCCTGCTTTTCCCAATCGGGTACGTGTTCGCCGTGGCCCGGCCATCGCAGCGCACCGGCGGCTTCTGGGCCGAGGTGTTCCTTGTCGGCTTCATGTCGATGTTCATGGCCACCTCGCTGGCCACACCCTCGATTCCAAGTGAGAAGCGCGGCTTCCAGCTCCTGCGCATGGCGCCTCTGCCAATGTGGCAGGTGCTGCGCGCGAAGATTCTCCTGACGCTGCCGCCGGTGCTGGCCATGACGATCGTGTTCAGTGCCGTCGTTGCCATGGTGAGCCACGAGGCCGCGGAGCGCGCCATCGAGCTGGGCATTCTGGTCGTGTGGCTTGGCTGCGGATTTGTGGCAGTAGGCGTATCCGCCGGCGGCATCGATCCTCGCTTTGACGCGCTGGACGACAGGCGTGCAGTGGGTCTCGTCGGCACCCTGGCGGGCCTCGGCGGCTCACTCGGCTTCGGGCTGCTCAGCGCCGGAGCGCTGGCGCTGTTCATCTACGGAGGCGACGCGCTGGGCGGCGCCACTCGCCTGGGGCCTTTTCCGTCGACCCCGGAGCTGGGCGCCTTCATGTGGGGCGCCGGCGTCATCCTGGCCATTGGCTCGGTGGCGGTCGTTGGCGCTCTCCTCTGGCTCGCGAACTCGCGCCTGCGATCCAACGAGGTGGCGGTCGCAAACACCTAGCGCTAGGTAAAGGGG
>DATCPU010000046.1:0-21028 GCA_036569925.1 Candidatus Dormiibacterota bacterium | reverse complement strand
CAGCCTTACTACACCGCCGCGGGCGATCTTGCAGGCAACAGCGGCAACATCGCCGTCAGCTCGACCACAAGCAGCCCAGACACCTCGGCCATCGATTGGTGGATGGCCGCCCCGTTTCACGCCATGGCGATGATGGACCCCCGCTGGACGTCGGCCGGATTCGGCGCCTACCGTGAGACCAGGCCGTCTGGGTGGAACGCCGGGTTCACCCTTGACACCAGCCGCGGCAACCCGTTCTCAGGCGGGACCTACCCGGTGTTCTGGCCGGGGAACGGCAAGACCGTGCCGCTCACCACCTACAGCGGCAACGAGTCCCCCGACCCCCTGCCGCAATGCGGATACAGCGGAACTGTCGGGCTGCCAGTGTTCGTGGAGGTCGGCGGTAATGTCGCCACCACCGCAGCTGCGGGCTCCACATTCACCGGCAACGGAACGCCGCTCGCGCACTGCGTCATCGATTCGACGAACGCCGCGGTAGGCAGCTACCTGAAGTGGCGTGGCGGCGTGATCATCATCCCGAAAGCGCCGCTGAAGGCCGGTGTCACCTACGTCGTGACTGTGACGGTCAATGGCGTGCTGCGAACGTGGAGCTTCTCGGTCTCCTAGTCACAACAGGCCTCAACAAAAGAAGGGGCGCCACGCGGCGCCCCTCCCTCGAGCCTTTCGGTTGCTACTGAATGTATCCGGTGATGTCGATGATGAAGTGGGTCGCGCTGCCGGCCACCTTCACCTGCACCGCGCCGCCGCTCAGCCCCACGATGAAGCCGTTGGCGATCGCGGCCTGCCCGGTGATGAAGTTGACGCTGGACGTGCTCACCGCGATCCCGTTCGGCGACAGTGCCAGGAAGCCCGGGGCCGTGTAGCCGGTCGCGGTCAGGTTGCCCATGACGGCGATCGCGTCGCCGGGAATGGTCGAGGTTCCGGTACCGTGGCCGGCGATCGGCACAGTAGTCGTGGACCCTACCGCCTTCTTTGGAGCCGAGCCCGCGCGGCTGTCGTACACGCGGAAAGGTGCGTACGGAGCGCCTGTGCCATCTGCGCTGTCCACGCGGACGGCGTTGATGCGCTTCCACCGCGACTGGTTGGTGCCGGTGTTGGAAAATCGCGACGCCCAAATGGATGAATCGTTACCTCGAACCAGCTCGTGTTCGAAGGTGAATGAGCCGGTGCTGCTCACCTGGAATGCCGGGGCGATGTTCGGTGCAATGGCGCCTACGTCAAGGCGGCCGACCATGCCGAGACGGCCTGAGCCGACCGCCCCGCCGGGAATTGGAAACCCGAGCTGGGCGTCGTATCCGGTGGAGCTGACGAACAACCCACCCTGGCCGGCTGTACCTAAACCTGCGACACCAGGGCCGGATCCGCCGGTCTCTCCGTCCACGCCGGCGCCGGTGGCGGATATACCCTGAACGCCGGTACCACTCCCGGCCTGGCCCTTGACGCCAATGCCGGGTCCACCGGTGGCCGTAGCCTGACCGGCGACACCAACGCCGGTGCCGCTTTTGGTGGTTCCAACCACGCCGATTTCGTTAGTGCCGCCACTGGCCACACCTTCCAGCCCGTGGATGCCGGCCTGAACTGTCATGCCAACGGCGGTGCCACCCGTGTTGATAAGTGTGGTGTCGCTTGTCGCGGCGTTGCCGCATCCAAGAATGAAGTTCCCACCGGTCGCGGCTGAGGCCGGCGCAATTTTCAGCGCCGCAATTCCAGCGGCGCCGAGGACGGCCCCACCGGCCATTCTCAGCATGCCGCGCCGGTCCGTCTTCTTCGTGGTTACCTCTTCGACACCCGATACAAGATCGCGCAGCTCATCGAGCTGCCCGTTGTCGGACGGTCGCGTCTTTTTTCCCACTAATCGACTCCTTATTTCTTCTTGGGGCGGACATTGAGCGGCGCCTGAGTCGGCTTCGTTGCGCGACGACGTTTGGCAATGGCTTTGACTGAAGGCGTGTATTTGCTGCCTGGCCGGCGGTTGAGCGGCGCCTGCGTCGGGTGAGTGGCGCGCCGACGTTTGGCAGTGGCTTTGGCTGAAGGCGTGTATTTGCTGCCTGGCTTGCGGTTCGGCGGCGCCTGTGTCGGTGTGGCCGGTTTGTGTTTCTTTGACGCCAATCGCCCCTCCTGGTATGGAACCACTCGTTGCGCCACCGCAACGACCGCCGGAAGTCTATCAGAGGCTTGGCGCTTGAGACGACCGATGTTCGTGTGCCGCCCAAGCCGACTTTTGGCCGGCTGGGGATATGATTCCGCCCGCCTTCAATATGGCCAGGATTGTCTTCACCACCATCGGCTCCCTCGGAGATCTTTTCCCCATGATGCCGGTCGCGCAAAAGCTCAAAGCTCGCGGACAAGACGTGGTCTTCGTGGTCCCGCAGCACCTGGCGGGCGCCGTCCAAGTCCAGGGTTTCGACTGCCGAGTTGTCGTACTTCCGCGATTCGGCGGATCACGCAGCCAGGAGGAATCGACAGCCCGCGCCGACGTGCAGGCTCGCATACGCGAGCGGTTTCCGGTCCTGGCGCGCGAGACGATGCGGGTCCTGGAGCCGGCATGCGAAGGAGCCGACGTCCTGGTCACGAGCCCCAATCAGCTGGTGGCCACAATGGTCGCTGTAAAGCTCGGCCTCATTTGGGTCACGCTCACTGTTTTCCCAGGCAACATCCCAAGCGCCTATACGGTTCCACAGCCGCATTGGCTGCCGGCGCTCCGTACCCCAATTGGCCGAATGGTGAACCGCGCGACCTGGCGAGTCTTCCAGTTCGGCATCAACTACCTTGACGGCGATGCGATCACGAAGGCAGTCGAGGACGCCGGGCTTTCGGCTCACCGCGATCTGTTTGCCACCGGCGGGCTCTCCCCCCACCTAACCCTTCTGCTCAGCTCGCCCCTCTACAGCCCGCACCAGCCGGACTGGCCGCGCCAAATCAAAGTGGCGGGTTTCGCAATCTGGGATGAGCCACAAGAATGGCGCGAGCCGCCGCAGCTGGCGGAGTTTCTCGCTGCCGGAGATCCTCCGGTGGTGGTCACTACGAGCTCGGCGGGCGAGCGCGATGCGGTGTCGTTCTTCAGATCGGCCGCAGACGCCCTGACGTCGGTCGGTAAGCGCGGAATCCTGCTTCTTGGCAACGCCGCCACGGAAATCGGCGCTGCACCTGGCGAGCTGATCGCGCCGGGTGTCATCGCCTGGCCGTATTTGCCCCTCTCTCGCGTGGTCCCTGCCGCCTCACTTGTCGTCCATCACGCAGGTATCGGCACGACCCTGACGACCATCCGCTTTGGCAAACCGTGCCTTGCGATTCCAGCCATCTTCGACCAGTGGTACAACGCCGGGCGCATCAAGTCCTTGGGAGTCGGCCGCGTGCTCGAATGGAAGCGATTTACCACCGACCGGCTGGCGGCTGACATCGACCGCGTGGCAAGGTCCCCTCAGTACGAGGCACGAGCTCGCGCCATCGGACACGCCATCGCCCTGGAGGACGGCGCCACGGCGGCGTGCGACCAGATCGAAGCCTTATTGGAGATGCCGGCGGCGAGCTAACCGCCGGGCGGGTTGCCCCCGAGAGCGGCCGGCGGCCGGTCGCCGCCCGGCAACATCCGGCGGTACCGGTCGACGATTCCGACCCACTGAGCTCGGTCCATCGAGTAGATGATCAAGTCCCAGTACCGACCTGCCACGTAAGCATGTTCTCGAAGCCGGGCCTGGGGTAGCACGTTGACCTTTCGGATGATGCTGATCATCTCCGCGTTGCACTCGAGGACCTCCGAGTTGACGAGCCGGGCTCCGCTATCGAATAGATGGCTGATGTACAGCACGACGGATTCGAAACCGAAGCCGTGGCGGGCGCGCGTGCGATCCAGATAGGTGACAAAGACTGCGATGTTCCCGGGCAGGGTGTGGTTCTCGACCACTCCGACTGCTTCGCCTGTGCTCCGGACCCGCACCAGCATCCGCGGCGCGATCTGGTTGGAGCGGCTCTGACTGCCGGAGCCCATCAGAGGGTTCAATTCGCGCCGGACGTCCAGGTCGGCAAACTCGTGCGGGTTGGCAGCCGAGTAGGGCTCCAGCTCGATCCAGGTTCCGACCAGCCCGAGGCCTATAGGGCTAGTCGTGTCTCGTTTTCCCGGCACCAGACATCGAACTCTTCGCGCAGCACGCCCAGCACCGCGACGTCGTAGGGATTGCCGCCGATCAAAGCGTGCCCGCGGATGATGCCCTCTTCTCGAAAACCACACGCTTTGAGCAGGTCCCCGTACTGCGTGCCTCGGGCTACCAGCGGAAACTGGCAGTACACCCGATGGAGGGGGATCCTCCAGAAGAGGTGACGCACGTAAGCGGCGAGGGGCAGTGCGGCGGCGGCGGGTTCAGCAAAGAAACATGTGAGGCGGACGTTCTCGCTGTGAAGGTTTCGCTGCCCCGTTGACGCGGCTCCGATTGGCATCGAATCTTGCCAGCACAGCATCGCGTTCCGGAACCCAGGCCCTCCGACGGCGGCCTCGAATGCTTCGCTCGACGGGGGGAGACCGAAAAGAACGCGGTTGGTTGCCTGGGCGGCCAGCGCCTCAAGGGCCGGAGCGTCCGAGGTCCGGGCCGGCTGCCAGGCGAAGCCGTCAATCTCGAGGACGGCGGGGCTTGGCCGCGGCGCAGCCGTGCTGGTCACTTCTTGAGGGTCACTGGCAGCTTGCTGAGGCCGCGCACAGTCACCGAGTTATGCCACGCCGGGTCGGCCGACAGCTCGATCCCCTTCGGCTTGGCGGCGAGGGTGCTGATGGCCGTGCCGGCAATCAGTCGGGCGAGCGGAGCTGCGAAGCATGCGTGGACACCGCCTCCATAACCGAGGTGTGGGTTGGGCGTGCGCGCCAGATCGAGCCGGTCTGGATCCTTGAAGCGCGCGGGGTCGCGGTTGGCGGCAGCGAGCAAAAGGATGGCCTGCTCACCGGCTTTGATCGTGGTGCCGCCGACCTCGACGTTTTGATCGGCCGCCCTCGCGGTCAAGTGGATCGGGCCGTCGAATCGAGCCAGCTCTTCGAGGCCGGTCTTGATGACTGCGGGATTCTCGCGGAGCTTCTTCATCTGGTCGGGATGCCTCATCAAGGCGAGCATTCCGTTGCCGATGAGATTGGTCGTGGTCTCAATCCCAATCACCAGGAAAGTTGTGAGGTTGGCGATCAGCTCCCAGTTCGTGAGCCTGCCCGGTTCGTCCAGGAGAGAGGCAAGCATGCCTGGCGGTCCGCTCTTGCGAGCGCCAATCCGGTCCACCAGGTATTCGACGAAGGCGGCGGCGGCCGCGCCGGCGTTGACCACACCGGTGGAGCGGACTGTCGGATCCAGCCCGGCGGCCAGGCCGCGTGCCCACCGCTGGAGATTTCCTCGGTCCGACGCCGCGACTCCGATCATGTCGGCGAGCACGACCAGGGATAGAGGTGCCGCGAAATCATGGATCAGGTCAAGACCCGTGCCCTTCTCATGCATCAATTTGATGAGGCCGTTGGCGACCTGCTGAACGCGTGGCTCGGTTTCCACCATCGAAGCCTTCATTGCCTTCTCCAGAGGCCGAAGGTGTCGCGCGTGCTCCGGGGGATCGCTGAACAAGGCGCTGGCGCGCAACAGGCGAACCGTGGGGTCGACCGGGTCCAGCTCCCCTCGGCCTGGCTCGAGGATGCGGTCGGCATCGTGGCTCCAACGCTTGTCGTCGAGCACCGCCTTGCAGTCTGCGTATCGAGTCAGGATCCAGTAGCCGACCGGGCTCCGGTGCACGGGCTCCACGGTCCTCATGAACAGGTAGACCGGGTACGGATCTGCTCGCATCCGGTGGTCGAACGGGTTGGGCGGAATCATGGACAACGGTTGCTGTCGCTGCATCGTGGCCGCTGATGCTAGTCGAAAGCCGCCGATGGGCGACAATTTCCCGGCCATGAGCGTCAGGCCGATTTTTGTCATGGGCTCGCCGCGCACCGGGACGACGATGATCGGCAACTACCTGGGTAGCGCCCACTCGGTCCTGAACGCCGGAGAGTACCGCGCTTTCTACCTCGCACACGGCGCGCTTCCCATCCAGCTCGGGGCCGCCAACCGCCTCGAGGGCTTGGCGCCGCCCGAGTGGGAACCGTTTCGAGCCCGCTACGTCGACGAGGTCCGCGCCCACGCGGCGGAGTTCATTGTCAAGGCCGCCGAGAGCGGCGGCCAGACCGCGTTTGTGGATTCCTTTCCTCGAAATGTGTTTATCGCGGGCCAGCTCGCAGACATCTTTCCTGACGCGCTGTTCGTGCTCACCCTCCGCCACTACACGGGCGTCATCCAGAGCCTGCTGCGTCTCGGAACGGTCAGCCTCCTTCCCGGTTTCGAAGCCAGCATCGACTGGGTCGACCCCACGGCGGTGGCGGCAGGTGCGTTGTGGAGCCGGCACTACCAGGCATCGTTCAACCTGCCCAACGACCGGACGATCGTCTTCGGTTATGACAGGTTCTGCGCCGACCCTGGGAACGTGCTCCAGCGGTTCAAAGGTGCCCTGGCGAGCGCAGGATTCCCAGTCGACGAGCTCGATGACAGCAGCTTCACGCGCTCACACGCCAGCGAGCCGGGCAAGCGCAGGGCGACGGCCGCGCGCAAGTCCCGCGCCGGCCTGAGTCTGGCCCCGATACCCAGCTTCGACCCATCGACGTGGGCTCCCGTCAACGAGCTCGAGGTTCGCGCGGCGGTGGCGCCCATCGATGGCCTGCTTCGAATTATTTTCCCCGACGACTACGCGGAGCCAGCTGGTTATCGGGGCTCGGAGGCGCTGATCGCAGAAGCTCGAGCTTCGAGCGCACCCAGCTCGCGAGGGGCCGTGGCGGGATCCCCAGCGAGCTCGCCAGCAGCTCGTCGGCGTTCGTCTGCACCTCGGCAAGCGCCAGCGCCGAAGCGAGCACCGCGGAAGGCTCCGGGCGTGGATAAGCCATCTCGAGGCCGTCAGGCCAAGGGGCGCTAGGCCCCAGGCGAGCCGCTGCCACGTTGGCAAATCCCGCGTACTCGACGCCGTGGGCGGCGGCCCAGCAGCTGATGGTCGCCTGGCGCGCGGAGCTCAGCCATTCGGCCGCGGCCACGGGCAGCCCCCGCTCCAGGTACTTCACCACCTCGGTCAGGTTCTGCCAGCAGAGATAACCCCAGCTGGCGATGGTTGCAGGGTCGGATAAGCGCATCGGGTGGTCGGTCCGGAGCAAGCGGCCGTCTAGGTCGAGCAATGTCCTTCCATCGGGCCCGGAGCCGAGCAGATTGACAGAGGGCAACACGAGCAGGTCGAGCTGGATGCCGTCAGGGAAATGGGCCCACGCGCGAAAAATCTGGGGGTCCTCAGCGCTGGGCAGAAAGTAATAGTGCTCATCGACAACTTCGCCGAGGGCATGCACGAAGGCGGGAATCTCCTGGCTGATCGCCGGCCATGTCTCGTCAATTACGACCAGCCCAATGTCAATGTCCGAATATCGGTCGCCAGCTCCGCGGCCGATCGACCCCTGGACCTGCAAGGCACGCATTCGCGAATCCTTCTCCGTCTCGCGAAGCATGCGACGGAGTATCTCGACGTGAGCGTTCAGCTCAGGCGGCAGCTCGTCGAGCCAGGCGGCGGGGTTTTCTCCGCTGGGCTGCATTGTGGGCGCTGATGCTAGTCGAAGCGGCGTGGTGAATTACCGATGCGCGACAATTCCACGGCCATGAGCGTCCGGCCGATTTTTGTCCTCGGTTCACCACGTTCCGGAACCACCATGATCGGCAACTACCTGGGTGGCGCGCCGTCGGTGCTCAACGCGGGCGAGTACCGCGGCCTGTACCTCGCCCATGCGGCCCTCCCCCTGCAGCTCGGCGCCGCGAGCCGGCTCGTCGGGGTCACCCCTGCCGAGTGGCAGCCATATCAGGCCCTCTTCATCGAGGAAGTGCAGCGCCACGCGGCCGAGTTCATCGTCAGGGTCGCGAAGCAAGCGGGAAAGTCAGCCTTCTGCGATTCCGGTCCTCGCAACGTCTTCATCTGCGCGTTGCTCGCGGAGATGTTTCCCGACGCCCTGTTCGTGCTCACCCTCCGCCACTACACAGGCACCATCCAGAGTCTCTTGCGACTCGGTTCGATTCAGCTGATGCCCGCTTTCGAGCCCACCATCGACTATGGCAACGCGACCGCGGTGGCGGCGGCTGCCGTGTGGGCGCGCCACTACTCAGCCTCCTTCGACCTGCCCAACGACAGGACCATTCTTTTTGGCTACGACAGGTTCTGTGCGGACCCCGACGCCGTGCTGCGTAGGTTCAAGGGCGACCTCGCGAGCGCTGGATTCCCAGTCCGGGAGCTCGATGACTCCAGCTTCGCCGAATCCCACGCCACGGCTCCGGGAAAGCCGAGGGCGACAGCGGCCAGACGAAAACGTGGCAGCGTGAGCTTGACCCCGATGCCCAGCTTCGACGCCGCGGCCTGGTCCGCGATGGACGAGCTCGAGGTCAATGCCGCAGTCGGACCGGTCGACAGCCTGCTTCGCTCATTTTTCCCTGGCGATTACGCCGCTCCTGCCGGATATCCAGGCTCGGCGGCCCTCCTCGCCGAAGCTTCAGGTCAGGCCCATTCCAAGCCAAGGTCGTCGTCGCTCTCGCCCCGCAGAACCGCCACGACGCGATCCAGGTCCTCGAAGACGGCCTCGCGAAGGCGCGTGTAGACGCGTTCGTCCTGCTCTTTGCCCTCTGTCATCCAGAAGACCGGCGCCCTGCTGCCGGCCGCGTGATGGTAGACGAGGTCGCCGTAGAGTCCGCCGATCAAGAAATGGGCGCTCCTTGCATTGCTTCGGTGCAGGCCGGCCACGTTCTCTCCGTCGCCGGTAATGCTCAGAGTGATGCGCTGGCCGACGTCCTGCACTCCGCGCCGTGAGAAGGGGTCTTCGATGCGAAGCAGGCGCCCTCGGCCTGCGAACAGACAGCTTGGATGGACATACGGCTGGACGGTTGGCATCTCGTCGCGCCAGATGCCGGTCAGCGATGCATTTTTCAGACGGCTCTTGAGCGTCTCGATCCAGCCGTCCTGGATCGGAAAGGCATCAGTGTCCAGGGTCATCACGTAATCGAACTCGTCGCTGACCAAGGGCCACAGCCGCTGCAGGGAGGCAGCGTGGCTCAGCACGATCCCTGACCCCACATCGGAGCTCAGCTCATCGTCGGTCGGGTACAAGCGCGCGTGATAACGCTGCGCGATGGCTCGCTGTTGCGGCAGATGGGAGTTGTCCCATACGAGCACCTCGTAATCGCTGCCGACCGAACGACGGGCGACCTCCCGCAAACACAGCTCGATCCACGGATACCGCTGGGCGTCGGCCTCGTCAAAATGCGCCTGCCACAGCGCAAGCCTGTCGAAGCCGTTGACGACGAGAATTGCGGTCCTCCCTGGCATCGCACGATGCTATTCCCCCTTCTCTTTCACACGCCTTGTGGTTCGATGGCACGCGTGAAGAGCGCCCATGCACCGCTTGGCCGAGGGGTCATCGTCCTCGGCATGCACCGAAGCGGAACCTCGGCCGTCACCGGAGCGATCGACGCGCTCGGGCTGCCGGCGTGTCGGGTTGAGGACCGCATGCCTGCCCAACAGTCGAACGAGCGCGGCTTTTACGAGTCCAGGACCCTCGCGGCCTTTGACGAGCGGCTCCTGAACCGTCTTGGCGGCACATGGTTTGTGCCGCCGACGCTGCGTGGCGGATGGCAGAACCGTCGCGGCCTGCTCGAGACTCAGGCGGAGGCGGCAAGCCTCTTCCGGGATGCACACCCATTTCCGAGCTGGGTGTGGAAGGATCCGCGAGCCTGCGTGCTGATGCCGTTCTGGGATCTCGTGTTGGGACCCGACGTGCCGCGCATAGTCGTCGTGCGCAACCCGCTGGAGATCGCTGCATCTCTGAAGAGCCGAAACCAGCTTCCCATGGAGCTCGGCTTGGCCCTCTCGGAGCGGCACCTCCGCACCTCTATCCGCGACAGTGCGATGCGCCCTGTGTTGGTGACGGCTTACGACGAGCTTTTCGACGACCTGCCGACCTGGTGCAGTCGAATCTCAGACTTCTTGCGGTCCAACGGCGTCGCGATGCCGGCTTCGCTCGGGATCGACAAAGCTCAGACATTTCTTGCGGATGAGCTGCGCCATTTTCGTGAGACGAACGCCACCGCGGACTTTGGCGTTTTCGACGGCCTTCAGCGCTTGTGGAGCTGGGCCCGCGACCGAGTCGGCGCCCACGGCTCGCTGTCGATCAAGGGCTTGCCGAGAGAGTCACACCAGACGGAGGCGGTCTTTCGAGCCGTCAGGACCAGCGTCGATCAGCTCGCTGACGCGTGAGGGGCGAATCGGCAGCTCCGAGACCATCGCGTTTGGGGCCACCTCGCGAATCGCCGATTCCACGGCCGCGGCAATGGCCGCCGGGGCGGCGGTTGTGCCCGTCTCCCCCACGCCCTTGATGCCCTCCGGGTTGGAGGCAGTCAACGTGGCACGCGACACGAGAACCGGCTCGTTCGCCAATTCAGGAGCGCTCGGAATTTCGTAGTCGACGAATGTCGGCGTCCGGAATTCACCGCCGGGCTCGAACACCGCTTCCTCGAGCAACGCATAGCCAATGCCGTGCGCCAGCCCACCCTGAAGCTGACCCTCGACGATGAGTGGATTGATCTCCACTCCTGAGTCGTAGACGATGAGGTAACGAAGCACCTCGACAGCGCCGGTCTCGGCGTCGACCGCGACCTCGGCGATGTGGCAGCTGCTCGGGCTGGTCTTCGCAGTCCGCGTGTAAAAGGCTTCGATCACGTCGATTCCCTCGGGCGGCACGACCTCCGCCGCGGCCCACCGGATGGATGGAGTACCCCGCGCACCGATTACGCCATCCTTCAAATCGAGGTCGGCTGGATCGATCTCCATCCGATCTGAGGCGTGCTTGAGCAAAGTCCGGCGGGCAGTGGTCGACGCCAACGAAACCGCGTTGCCGACATGCACTGCCGACCGGCTCGCGTCAGTCATACCGGCGTTCGGGAGCCACCGCGTGTCGCCGGTGACGACTGTGATCCGGTCGATCGGCCATCCAAGTTTGTCGGCGACGATCTGGGCCGCCATGGTCTGGTGACCTTGGCCTTGCGGAGTCGATCCGAGGAATACCTTGACCGCGCCATCAGGGTGGATCTGCACTCGCGCCGGCTCTCCGTTGAACGCCCCGCCCGTGTGTTCGACTCCGATCGCGAGCCCGACTCCACGGAGCCGGCCGTCGCGCAGGGTTGGCGACTGCCCGAAGCGCCTCACCGCAGCTTCGAGCAGGCCCGGAAAGTCACCGCTCTCGAGCACCGCACCGCTGGCGCCAAATCGAGTTCTGTAGGGCAGCGCGTCCGGCGACAGGAGGTTGCGGCGGCGAACTTCTGCCGGCTCGAGGCCCAACTTTGTTGCCAGCCGGTCCATCATCCGCTCGACCGCGAAGTTGCCTTCGGTGGAGCCACCACCGCGGATGGTGCTGGTGGGCGTCGCATTGGTAAACACCGCCAGGGCTTCGATGCCCAGGGCCGGCAGCCTGTACGCGCCAAGCATGTGCTCGAGGATCCTGCTCAGCGTCATGACTCCGATCGACGGGTACGCGCCGATGTCATGCCAGAAGCGGCCTCGCAGGCCGCGCAAGGTCCCGTCTGGGTTGCCCGCGATCTCGAGCTCGAAGATCGTGCCGTGCGCATGCATCGAGGTGATGCTGTCCTCGCTGCGGCTCGCCGTCCATTTGACGGGCCGTCCAAGCTTGATCGCCGCCCACGCGACCAGGACCTCCTCCGGATAAGTTCGGCCCTTGGGCCCAAACCCGCCACCCACGTTTTCCGCCAGGACCTCCACCTGTTCCGTTTCGAGACCCAGATATCCCGCGAGACGGTCGCGCACCACGAAAACGGCCTGCGTCGACGTCCACACCTTGACCCCGCCGCCATGCGAAGTCGCCGCCACAGCACGAGGCTCGATCGCCGCGCCACACACCCGATGCATCACGAGGCGATCCGCTGCGATCACCGCCCCGGGGCCAAAGGCCGCGTCTACATCACCGAATCCGTCTGCACCCCATAGGGCGATGTTCGACCCGCGGTTCTCGTGGACCAGCGGGGCGCCTGCCTCGAGCGCCGCACTCATCGTCCCGGCGGCGGGCAGCGGTTCGAGGTCGACCTCGATCGCGGCGGCCGCATCAGATGCCGCGTACGGGGTTTCGGCGACGACCACGGCCACAGCGTCGCCGAGGTAGTTGACCTCGTAACCGGCGAGCACGGGTCGACCGAGGCCCGCCAGGTCGGGCGGGAGAAAGTCGTCGTAGACAAATCGGGCCGCTTCGGGGAGGTCGGCTTGCGTGAACACCGCAATCACGCCGGGAATCGCTGTGGCGCCGACCACGTCGATCGATCGAATCAGAGCATGTGGCTCATGCGATCTGCGAACGGCCAGGTATGTCTGTCCCTCGAGATGCACGTCACCTGCGAATCGACCCCGGCCCGTGATCAACTTTTCGTCCTCGACGCGCCGGACCCGGCTGCCGATGGAACCGCGATGGGCCGCGTTCATAAGGTGAGTGGACTTCGAGTAGGGTGGCGCGGCTGGATCGGCGACTGATATCGTGCGTCGGGCCGGTTGGGATGGGGACCGATTCTGCTCGGTTTGCAACAGGCGTCGAGGAACCCCACTCCCCGCCATTATGTGGTTCGGAGCACGGGATTGAGGAGAGGGGTGGTTGCCGCAAATTGACCCGCTGATCGCGCTGGCGGGACTCATCGTCGGCTTTGTCGTCGGGCTGACTGGGATGGGCGGCGGCGCCCTGATGACCCCCATCCTCGTGATCCTCTTCAGGGTTCACCCTCTGGCCGCGATCGGAAGCGACCTCGTCGCATCGCTGTTCATGAAGCCCGTCGGCGGCTTCGTGCACTGGCGCCGGCGGACCGTCGAGAAATCGATAGTGAAGTGGCTGGTCGTGGGCTCGGTGCCGGCCGCCTTTGCCGGGGTGTTCATCATCCGGCTGTTCGGCGCCGGCGACGCTCTTCAGAGCCGCGTTCAGCTTTTGCTGGGAGCGGCGCTCGTCGTCGCCTGCGTCGGCATTGTCGCCAAGAGCTACCTCGACGCCCGCCGCCGGCGTGGGCTCGACCCATCGGGCAAGGACGCTGCCATCATCAGCCGGCCCGCCCTCACCGTCCTGGTCGGCGCGGTGGTCGGCCTCATCGTTGGCATGACCTCGGTCGGCTCCGGCTCGCTGATGATCGTCCTGCTGATGCTCGTCTACCCCACCTTGACCAGCCGCCGGCTCGTGGGGACCGACCTCGTGCAGGCGGTCCCACTCGTGGGCGCCGCGGCCCTCGGCCACGTGCTGGTCGGAGATTTCACGCTCGGGCTGACCCTGTCGATCCTCATCGGCAGCATCCCTGGCGTATATGTCGGCTCCCGGCTGTCGGCCTCGGCGCCAGACGTCTACGTGCGGCCGATCCTTGTGTTCGTCCTTGCCGCGTCGGCGATGAAGCTCCTGGGCTTCAGCAACACAGCTCTTCTGGTGGGTCTGATCGCAGTCGCGATCGCTCTCCCACCCCTATGGGTCCTCATCGCCCGAACCCAAGCGGCGCCGCGATTGGTCTCTGCTCCGGCCGCCGGGGAGCGCCTACCTTAGACCAGCCCGGGTTGTTTCCTATGCCTTGGTAGGCTTGCCAGTCGATGTCTGACCACTTGATCAGCCCCTATGGCGGCACGCTTGTCGATCCCCTCGTCGACGAAGGGCGCCGGCGGGAGCTAAAGGCACAGTCGCGAGATTGGGCGTCCTGGGACCTCACTCAGCGGCAGCTCTGCGACCTGGAGCTGCTCTTGACTGGCGCTTTCTCGCCACTGAAAACCTTCATGGGCCGCCCCGACTACGAGACGGTGCGCGACGACATGCGCATGACCGACGGCACGCTGTGGCCGCTCCCCATCACGCTCGACATCTCAGCCGAGATCGCGTCACAGCTGGATAGCGGTTCGAGCCTGGCCCTGCGCGATCCCGAGGGCGTCGTGCTCGCCATTCTCCACGTCGCTTATGTGTGGCAGCCAGACCTGCAGCTCGAGGCCGAAGCCGTGTATGGGACTGTCAACCGCGGGCACCCCTCGGTGGCCATGCTCCTCGACAGCGACCGGCATTGGTACGTCGCCGGCGAGCTGGAGGGATTGCAGGTCCCTCTCCACTACGACTACCGCGAGCTTCGTCACACACCGGCTGAGCTGCGCGCGATTTTTCAGCAGCGCGGCTGGCGCAAGATCGTGGCTTTTCAGACTCGGAACCCCTTGCACCGCGCCCACTTCGAGCTGACGGTTCGCGCGGCCAGAGGGGCGGAGGCCAATCTCCTCATCCATCCCGTCGTCGGGATGACAAAGCCCGGCGACGTCGACCATTACACGAGGGTTCGCTGCTATCAGGCGATCATGCCCAGCTATCCGCCTGGCACCGCCATGCTCTCGCTGCTCCCTCTCGCGATGCGAATGGGCGGCCCGCGTGAAGCCCTCCTCCACGCGATCATCCGACGCAATCACGGCGTCACCCATCTCATCGTTGGTCGCGACCACGCCGGGCCAGGGAAGGACTCTGCCGGGCGGCCTTTCTACGGTCCTTACGACGCGCAGGAGATGGTCAGCCTCTATGAAGATGAGCTCGGCGTCCAGATGGTGCCATTCAAGGAGATGGTCTACGTCGAGGACCGCGATGCATACATGCCCGACGACGAGGTGCCCAAGGGCTCGCGCGTCCTCTCAATATCGGGCACCGAGCAGCGGCGCCGCCTCAACGAAGGCACCGACCTCCCGTCATGGTTCACGCCCCCGGCGGTCGCGGCAGAGCTGCGCCGCTCGTACCCGCCGCGCGCGACACAGGGCTTCACGCTGTTCTTCACGGGACTTTCCGGTTCCGGCAAGTCGACCATCGCCAACGCGGTCCTGGTGAAGCTGCTGGAGATCGGGGGCCGGCCGGTGACGCTGCTGGATGGCGACATCGTGCGGCGACAGCTGTCGTCCGAGCTCGGATTCTCCAAAGAGCATCGCGACCTCAACATCCGCCGCATCGGTTTTGTCGCCTCCGAGATCACGGGCAACGGAGGCATCGCGATCTGCGCCCCGATCGCGCCGTACGACGCCACGCGGAAAGAGGTGCGCCAGATGATCGAGCCGCGCGGCGGCTTTGTGCTGATTCATGTCGCGACGCCGATCGAGGTGTGCGAGGAGCGAGATCGGAAGGGTCTCTACGCCAAAGCTCGCGCGGGAATCCTGAAGGAGTTCACCGGTGTCTCAGACCCTTACGAGGTGCCCGTCGATGCCGACCTGATCATCGACACCACCGGGATTTCGCCGGCCGAGGCCGCCCAGCAGATCATTCTTCACCTGGAGTACGAGGGCTACATCGGCCAGACCCAACTCTGAGCTCGGCGCGCTTGCGACGCCCAACAAATGTGGGGTGAGTTATCGGTTGGGCGGCCTTAAAGTAGGCGCAACCCGGTCCCATTTAGGAGGTGGAGGTACCCATGCCTGAGAGTTCCAGCCACAGAAAGACGACTCGGCGTGATGCGCTCAAGCTGGCAGGTGCAGCCGCGCTGGGCGCCGCAGGCACCGCGGCCATGGGCGCACCTCGGGTGTTCGCCGCCGGCAGCGGCAACACGATCGGCATGTACTTCGCCGCCGAGCGGTCCATCGATACTCGTGGCAGCGCCAAGATCGGGCATGGTGGCGAGACTGTCGTCGGTCCGTATTTCTACCCGGGTTCGACGAGCTTTACGTGGGAGGACTACTCCGGGATCATCGGCAACCTGACGGCGGTGAGCTGGACCGGCACTGGATGGCTCTCGGTCAGACCAAGCGACGGCGCGCTGACTGGCGTATCCAACATCAATTTCTGGGGTACAGGGCCGGCCTGGGCCAACTTCTTCATATGCAGGTTCGGCACGACCAGCGTCGCCTTAGGCAAGGTGAGTGATGGCAAGTTCATCGTCCACAGCGGCGCCGCGCCGACGAACTTCATCGTCGACATATTCGGCCTGCTCGGGCCCGACCAGTAGAGCGAGAGGCTAGCCGGGGCGCTGCCTCACTCGGGTGACTTTGGCGGCGCCTCGGGCTGGCTTACCGGCGCGACGTGGTGCCGGAACTGGACGTTCCCTGCCGGAGCCGATCCGGCGGGCAGCTTGACCTTCTTCTTCTTCTTGGCCTCGCGGCCCTGCTTGTCGCGTCCTTTACCCATGCGCCCCAGTTTCCATTACCAGGGCTAGTTCGCGCAAGAAGGATTCCACGTCGGTGACCAACCCGATCGATTGCCAGCTCCCGCGGTCGGCCAGCTTTGTGACCACCGCCGGGTTGATGTCGACACAGACTGTGCGCACGCCCGCCGGCAGCATGTTGCCCGTCGCGATGGAGTGCAGCATGGTCGACAGCATCAGCGCCATGCGCACTCCGGACAGCGCCACGCGCATGCGCTGCTGCGCCACGATCATGTCGGTGATGACGTCGGGCAGCGGCCCATCGTCGCGCACCGACCCCGCCAGCACGAAATCCACGCCGTGGTCGATCGCCGACTTCATGACTCCCGATGTGAGCTGGCCCGATTCCACCATCTGGCGCAGTCCGCCAGCGCCACGCACCCGGTTGATGGCCCGCATGTGGTGCTCGTGGCCGTGCTCGGTGGCCGTGCCAGTCTCGATGTTGATGCCAAGCGCGGTGCCGAACAGAGCGGCCTCAACGTCGTGCACAGCGAGAGCGTTGCCTGCGAACAGCACCTGCACGAAGCCGAGCTCGATCAGCCTCGAGAGGTAGCGGCCCGCTCCGGTGTGCACCACGGCCGGTCCGGCCACCACCACGATGCGGCCGCCTGACTCCTTGATGGCGCGCATCTCCTTCGCGATCTCACCGATGAGCACCTTCTTCGGCTTCTCGGCGGAGACCTCGCTACCCATGAAGCTGAAGATCTCGGTCTGGCGCGAGCGCTCGAGCGGCGTGACGCGCACTCCTTTGTACCCGACCACCACCTCCATTCCAGGCTTCGCGTCCTGGAAAGTGATGCACCATGCGCGCCGCGCCGTGCGATCGACGGTGATCGCGGTGTCCATCTCGATGTTGTCGACCGGCACCCAGCGGTCGCCCAGCAGCACCTCGGTTGGCAGGTTGCTCGTCGAGTAGAAGCCTTCGGGGAACACGCCCTCGACCGCGGCTTTCTCGAGCTGCGCGGGCTCTTCCGATTCCGCTGTCGCGCCAAGGGCGCGCGCGCGCCGCACGATGCGGTCCAGCTGTTCTGCCGAGCTCGCGATGATCTCCATGCGGCACAGCGACGTGTCCGTCTTGTGCTGCCCGACCTTGAGCTCTTCGATGGTGAAGTTGCCGCCCTCGTCCATGACGAGGTCCATCACCGAGGGCAGCATCATCGAGTCGATGATGTGACCGGCCAGGATCAGGCGCGCAGTGTGCCGCCCCTCGCTCATGCCAGCGCACCCACGATGGTGTTGATCTGCACGCGCATGGCTGAGGCCGCCTCTGCCGGATTGTCCGCGTACAGGATGCTGCGGCTTGACGACACGAGGCACGACGCGTTGTCGCCGTTCCAGGCCGCACGCACCGAACCTTCCAGGTCGCCGCCCTGGGCTCCGATGCCAGGAATGAGGAACGGGAGATCTGTCGCCCCGCGCAGCTCCGCGACCTGCTCGGGCGCCGTCGCCCCGACGACGAGGCCAACATTGCCGTGCACGTTGAGCGTCTCCGCCAGCTCAGCGACGTGAAGGTACAGTGGCTTGCCGTCTGCCTCGAGGTGCTGGAAGTTCGTGGCGCCGGGGTTCGACGAGCGGCAGACGACGTACACGCCTCGATCCTTGTAGCGCGTGAACTCCTCAATCGAATCGGCGCCCAGGTAGGGACTCACAGTCGCCGCGTCCATCGCCAGCGTTGAGAAGGCGGCAATCGCGTACGCGCGCATCGTGTTGCCCATGTCGCCGCGTTTCGCGTCGAAAAGGAACGGTGTGGTCGGGGCTTCGTCGCGCAGCTCCATCAATGCCTTCCAGCCGTCAGGCCCATACTGCTCCCAGAAGGCGCTGTTGGGCTTGAAGCAGCAGGCGTGCTCTTCGGTCTGGCGCACGATGCCGCGGCAGTGGCGGAGGGCGCCTGAGGCGCCGCCCTCGATGCGCTCGGGGTCGGGATCCAGGCCGACGCACAGCAGCGTGCTGCGCTCCCTGGAGAGCGCGCGGAGTCGATCGAAGTAGCTCACGGGGAGCAATCGTAGTTGGCCCGGGGAGGACAATTGATTGGTGGACCGCGTGCTGCGCATCGCGCTCGCTCAGATCAACCCCGTCGTCGGGGACCTTTCGGGCAACTCACGTCTCATCGTCGAGTGGATCGGCCGGGCACGCGACCAGGGCGCCGACATCGTGCTGTTCCCCGAGCTGGCGCTGACCGGGTACCCGCCCGAGGATCTCGTCCTCAAGCCGGCCTTCGTCCGCGACAACCTCAGGCAGCTCAACGTAGTGGTCGAGGCCACCAAGGGCATCGCGGCCGTGGTCGGATTTGTCGACGAGGATGGCGACCTTTTTAACGCCGCGGCCTTCATCGACGACGGCGAGCTGAAGGCCTCCTACCACAAGGTTTTCCTCCCCAACTACGGGGTTTTCGACGAGCAGCGCTACTTCACGCCCGGCCACCTGTGTCCGATCGTCGAGCTGGGCGGCGTGCGTATGGGCCTGTCGGTTTGCGAGGACTGCTGGTACCCCGCGGGCCCCATGGCCTGGGAGGCGCATCACGGCGCCGAGCTGCTGCTCAACATCAACGGCTCGCCGTATCACGAGGCCAAGCGAGTCACGCGCGAGGCGATGATCGCCGGCCGCGCCGCCGACTACGGCGCCTACATCGCTTGGGTCAACACGGTCGGCGGGCAGGATGAGCTCGTCTTCGACGGCAACAGCGCCATCTTCGGTCCGAGCGGAGAGGTGATCGCTCGCGCCCCTTCATTCCAGGAGCACCTGCTGGTGTGCGACGTAAACCTGGGCACGGTCCCGTTTCACAGGCCGCACGAGAGCATCCGCCGCGAGGCCGAGGGCGCAGAGAGGCTCGAGCTCATGGTCACCGAGGTCGGGACGTCAAGGCACGCACTCGCGCAGTCGAAGCCGCCCCTCTCAAGCACCGACATCAGGCCGCTCGAGGGGCCGGCGGAGGTGTACACCGCGGTCGTCCTCGGCACCCACGACTACGTCGCCAAGCAGAACTTCAAGAAGGTCGTGATCGGTCTTTCCGGCGGCGTCGACTCGGCTCTCACCGCCGCCATCGCCTCTGACGCGCTTGGCCCAGAGAACGTGATCGGCGTGCGCATGCCGTCGCGCTTCACCT
Source organism: Candidatus Dormiibacterota bacterium (assembly GCA_036569925.1). Lineage (GTDB taxonomy): Bacteria > Chloroflexota > Dormibacteria > Dormibacterales > Dormibacteraceae > Palsa-872. The sequence goes on along the minus strand of DATCPU010000046.1, from coordinate 1,693 downwards.
CGCCCGAGAGCCTGGAGGACGCCGGCCTAGTCGCCGAGGCGCTCGGGATACAGCTCCTCGACTTCCCGATCGAACCCGCGCACAAGGCCTTCGAGGAGATCCTCGCCGGCGCCTTCAGCGGTACCAAGCCGGGCGTCGCGGAAGAGAACATCCAGCCCCGGATCCGCAGCACCATCCTGCACGCGCTGTCAAACAAGTTCGGCTACATCGTGCTGACCACTGGCAACAAGTCCGAGCTCGCGACCGGCTACGGCACGCTTTACGGCGACATGGCCGGAGGCTTCGCGGTCCTCAAGGACATCACCAAGACCATGGTCTACGAGCTGTGCCATTACCGAAACTCTCTGAGCCCGGCCGGGCGCGCGCAGGGCGCACTTAAACCAATCCCTGAGCGAGTGATCACCAAGCCGCCGACCGCCGAGCTCAAGCCGGACCAGAAGGACTCCGACAGCCTGCCTCCTTACGACGAGCTCGACCCCATCCTCCGCGGCTACGTCGAACAGGACCTTGGCCCAGAGGAGCTCGTGGCCGCGGGCAACCGGCCGGAGGTCGTCGCCCGCGTCATTCAGCTCGTCGATCGCAGCGAGTACAAGCGCCGGCAGTATCCGCCTGGCGTGAAGATCACGCCGCGCGCTTTCGGCCGCGACCGGCGCATGCCGATCGTCAACCGCTACGTCCCGAACGGCGCCCGCCCCACGCCACCCCCCTCTCCCCTTTAGGGGCAGAGGGTGGCTCCGGGCGCGAAGCGGCCCAGCCAGGAGAGGGGCGTTGAGGAGGCGATCGTCATAATTAATCCCGATATCTCGTATAGAAGGAACCTATATGGCTGAGTCGTTCGACGTCGTGATCGTGGGTGGTGGACCGGGCGGCTACGTGGCCGCTCTTCGGGCCGCCCAGCTCGGCGGCAAGACGGCGATCGTCGAGAAGGACCGTCTCGGCGGCACCTGCCTGGTGCGCGGCTGCATCCCGACCAAGGCGCTCCTGCAGTCCTCCGAGCTGTTCCACCTCGCGAAAAGCGGCGCCGAGCTCGGCCTCGTCACCGACTCGTTGACCTTCGACTGGTCGGTCGCGCAGAAAAGGAAGACGGCGGTCGTCGACCAGCTGGTGAAGGGCGTCGAGGGACTGCTCAAAGCCGGCGGTGTCACTACTTTTCGCGGCGCAGGACGGCTTGGCGGCAAGGGCACGGTGAAGGTCGGCAGCGACACGATCAGCGCGAAGGACATCGTCATCGCTACCGGCTCTGCCATCTCGCGCATCCCACTGAAGGGCGCGGAGCTCACCATCGACTCCGATCAGATCCTCGAGCTGAAGGACGTGCCCAAGCGGCTCGCCGTCATCGGCGGAGGCGTGGTCGGCATGGAGTTCGCCGCCATGTTCGCCGCCCTCGGCAGCCAGGTCACGGTGCTGGAGATGCTGCCGCAGGTCCTGCCGATGGTCGACGCCGACCTCGTCAGCGTGTACACGAAACACCTGGCCGGCATCGGCGGGGCGATCCACACCAACAGCAAGGTCGCCGAGGTGGTCAAGGCCAAAGGTGGCCTGCAGGTGAAGTTCTCCGAGGGCGGCGAGGGCGGCGTGGTCGACGCGGACCAGGTCCTGCTCGCGGTGGGCCGCGCCCCTTATACGGAAGGACTCGGCGCCGAGGAAGCCGGGGTGAAGCTGGAGCGCGGGCGGGTGGTCATCGATGACCACC
>DATCPU010000045.1:0-3038 GCA_036569925.1 Candidatus Dormiibacterota bacterium | reverse complement strand
CCCTCGAATAGTGGAGAGGATTCGCTCGGAGGGGGTCGCACTCGACCTGTGCCCAACCGCGAACTGGAAGTGCAAGGCCGTGCCCACCCTCGCCGAACACCCGCTCCCGGCTCTCGTGCGAGCCGGGGTCCGCTGCACCATCAGCACCGACTCGCGGACGGTGGCGCACACAACTCTGAGCCGCGAGTTCGAGCTTGCGGCTGAGATGGGACTCAGCGACGACGAATTGCATCGGTGCAACCAGACCGCGTACGACGTGAGGTTCGGCTAACCGGTACCAAAGAGTCGGTCGCCGAAATCGCCCAACCCGGGGACGATAAAGGACCGATCGTTCAGGCCTTCGTCCAGTGCGGCCGTGAAAATCTGAACCTCGGGGTGACGTTCCTCCAGGACCTTGACGCCCTCCGGCGCGGCGACGATGCAGACCATCCGTGGGTCGCGGCCCCCGGCCTCTTTGATGAGGTCCAGCGCTTGAGCCGCCGAGCCACCGGTTGCCAGCATCGGATCCAACAGCAGCGGGATCTTGCCGGCGAGCTTGGGCAGCTTCTGGTAGTAGATCCGCGCTACCGCCGTCTCTTCGTCACGCTCCAGCCCGATGTAGCCGACGCTGACTCTAGGCAGGAGCTCAAGCGCCGGGCCGAGGATCCCAAGGCCGGCCCGAAGGACGGGGATCGCGACCACCTCACTCTTGACGAACATCGCCGCGGACTCCTTGAGCGGGGTCCGGACGGTTCCTGTGCGGACCGGGAGATCCGCTGTGGCCTCGTACAGCAAAAGCGTGATGACTTTCCGGGCAAGCTCGCGGAACTCTTCCGGCTCCGTCGCGCGGTCGCGCAAGCCGGCAAGGCTGTCCGCAACAAGTGGATGCCTACTGACGTTTAGCGGCACGGTCCTGCTCGATCAGACGGCGGATCGCATCCACCGCAACCTTGAACATCCGGTCCATGAAAGACGGGTCCACATGGTGGATCTCGCCCGCATTCATTTCGTCGACGCATAGATTCAGGGTGCCTGCTCGCGCTCGCCTCATCCGTGAAACGACGAACAACGTCGACGACTCCATCTCGTTGCAGAGGATGCCGGCGCGCGACCACATCGCCAGCTCCTCCTTCAGCTCGGTGGCGCGCGGCATCCGGTCCGGCACCAGGTCGGAGTAGAGGGCATCCACCGAGCGGATGACGCCCAGGTGATATGGAGCGCCGGCGGCGGTGGATGCCGCCACCAACGCGTTCACGACGTCGCGCGAGGCGATCGCGGGATATTCGAGCGGGACGTATCCGTTGGGCGTCCCCTCGGTGCGCACCGACCCCTCCGCGATCACCAGGTCGCCCATCTTGATCTCCGGCTGCGCGGCGCCGCACGTGCCGACGCGAAGAAAGGTATGGACCCCCAGCTCACTGAGCTCCTCGATGCCGATGGCGACCGACGGCCCGCCCATGCCGGTCGACATCGTTGAGACCGGCACGCCTGCGACCTTGCCTGTGAATGTGCGGTACTCGCGGCTGAATGCCACCTCGTGCGCATCGTCCAGAAACTTGGCAATGAGGGGCGTGCGGCCGGGATCCCCCGGCACCAAAACGTAGTCGCCGACCTCACCCTTGGCCAGCCCGACGTGGTACTTCTTCTCGCCCGCCATGCGCCGGACCGAAGTCTATAGGCCCTTCGTGATGCCGTCCCTGTCAACCCGGGCGAGCACGTGCGGGCGGCGCCCGCTTTGGTCCGGGCTCAATCTCCAGGCTGCGCGCAGCCGGGCTGACACCTTGTCTGCGAGGCCTGGCGCTCGGGCGTGGACTGAAACGAGCGGGTCGCCCACAGCGACATGGCTGCCGACGAGGGCATGGATGTTAAGGCCGGCAGCTGGATCGATTCTGTCCTCCTTCCGCAGCCGGCCGGCGCCAAGCTCGAGCGAGGCCAGACCGAGGGCCAGAGCATCAATCGACTCCACGTAGCCCTCCGTCGTGGACTCGACCACCGTGACGCTCGGCGCTTGCGGGAGGCCATCGTCCAGCCGGCCGCCCTGTGCGACGACCATCTCTCTGAACTTGGCGAGGGCTGCGCCTGTCCTGATTGCGTCTGCAGGTTCGGCCGTGACGCCCGCGAGCCGGCACATCTCCGCAGCGACGTCCAGGGAGACCTGGACCAGCTCGTGCTCGCCTTTGCCCGAGAGCACGGCAATCGCCTCTTCGACCTCCAGCGCGTTACCGATGAACATGCCGAGCGGGTCGTCCATCGCTGTGACCAGCGCCACCGTCCGCCGGCCGGCTCCCTCGCCCAACCACACCATCTCCTCGGCCAGAGTCGTGGCCGATTCGACGTCCGGCATGAACGCGCCCCGCCCAAACTTCACGTCGAGCACTATCGCGTCAGCTCCGGCGGCGATCTTCTTCGACATCACGCTCGAGGCGATGAGGGGGATCGATGGCACGGTGGCGGTCACATCCCGCAGCGCGTAGAGCGCTTTGTCCGCAGGCACGATGCGCGGCGACTGCGCGGCGATGGCGATGCCCACCTCGCGGACCTGCTTGCGAAACCGGTCAGGTGAGAGGTCGACCGTAAGGCCCGGAATCGCCTCGAGCTTGTCGAGCGTCCCGCCGGTGTGGGCCAGGGCGCGCCCGCTCAGCTTGGGCACCTTTACGCCGCAAGCGGCGGCCAGTGGCGCGGCGATTAGCGTGACCTTGTCGCCGACTCCTCCGGTCGAATGTTTGTCAACCTTGATGCCCTCGATTCCACTGAGGTCGAGGACCTCGCCGCTGCCAACCATCGCCATCGTCAGGGCCAGGGTTTCGGCGCGAGTCATGCCCCGGATGCAGACCGCCATCAGCCAGGCGGCCATCTGGTAGTCGGGCACCTCGCCCCGGAGATATCCGGACAGCAGGAATTCGATCTCCTCCAGGGTGTGCTCGAGGCCGTCTCGCTTGCGCCCGATGATCTCGAGTGGCTGCATCGCGCCTAAGTTACATTCAAAGCGGCTCTGGGCTACAATCGCGCCCGACTGCTTGAGTGAACGGTATCTACTGAAGGGGGCTGAACGTATGGGT
>DATCPU010000044.1:0-6645 GCA_036569925.1 Candidatus Dormiibacterota bacterium | reverse complement strand
GAGGTGTGAACCTCCCTGCACCCCCGCGCCGAGGATTGCGAGCACCCGCGAGTCGGCCCGTGACAACGCGCGCGTGGCGACGGCGGCTGTACCCCCGGTGCGGATCGCAGTGATGTGGGTGCCGTCCATCACAGCGAGCGGCGTCCCATTGTGCTCATCGAAGAGTGCGATCAGCGCTTGGTGGCTCGGGACCCCGTGTCCGTGATTGCCAGGGAAAACCGATACCAGCTTGACCTCCAGGGCAACGCCCGGCACGTACCCCGCCATCACCCCCATCAAACCGTCGGGCGCGTGCGCCGCGCTTCGCGGTGGGACCGACGTGACGCCTGAGGAGAAGAGCACCAGCGCTCTGGCGATCGCCTCGAGCATCTCGTCCACGTCGAGCAGATCTTTGACTTCCGCCTGGCTTAGGTAGAGAAGCTCTCCCATCACTCGGCATGATATTCCCGCGGTGAAGGTCTTCTTTCGCAGTGGACAGCTGCTGACCCTGATGCTCGGCCACCTGACCGTGGACAGCTACGTCGGCGTCATCCCCGTGCTTTATCCCATCCTGATCGGCCGATTCCAGCTCAGCCTGGCGACTGTCGGCCTGGTGAGCCTCGCCTATAGCGGGATGGCGGCCATCTCGCAGCCCATCTTTGGCTTGATCGCCGACCGCTACGGCACCCGGCTCACCGGCGTCGCGCTTGCCTGGACCGCGCTCACGTTCGCGACCATCGGATTCGTCCAATCATTCCCGCTGCTGCTGCTGATCGCGTGCGCCTCGGGCCTCGGCTCTGGCGCCTTCCACCCGTTGGCGGCGCTCGACGTCCGAGCCCTGTTGCCCGCGTGGAGGCGCAGCTTCGGCATGTCCGTCTACGTGACAGCCGGCACTGTTGGGGTGGCCCTCGGCCCGCTGATCGGGATCGCGCTGTTCGGAGCCCTCGGCATTCACGGGACCGGCGTGCTGGTGGTCCCGGGCGTGGTGGCGGGCGCCTACCTTCTATGGAGGATGCGCTCGACGGCGCCGAAGGCTGCGTCCAGTGGAAGGGGGGCGGTCGCGGGACCCGCGATTCCAGTCTTTGCGCTGGCCATGGTCATCGGCGTGATGATGTCCCGCAGCTGGACCCAGAACGTCTTTCAATCGTTCACGCCGACCTGGTACTCGCAGATGGGATACGGCCCGAGCTTCTACGGCCCGCTGGCGACGACGCTGGTGCTCGCAAGCGCGGTTGGCACTGTCGGCTGTGGTTCGCTCGCTGATCGATTTGGCCGCCGAACCGTGATCCTTGCCACCCTCGTGCTGAGCGCGCCGGCAATCCTGCTGTACACATTGTTTCCAGGACCATGGGCCTTCCTCAGCGCGATTGCCATCGGTGTGCTGGCCGCGTCGACGGCGCCCCTGATGCTGCTGATGGCCCAGCAGCTGATGGCGGCACGTGCGGGTCTCGCCTCCGGTCTGGTCATGGGCCTCGGCTTTGTGACCGGAGCTCTCGGCGTGCCCATCAACGGGTTCATCGCCGACCATGTCGGCCTCCAGAAATCGTTGATGACCCATGTCATTCTCGTGCTCGCGACGGTGGCGATCGCCTGGTTTCTGCCTCGCGAAGATGAGATGGAGCGCATCTCCCTCAGCCAGCGAGAGGTTGCAGCCGCGGTTACTCCATGACAATGGAATCCGTGCTCACCACCAGCGGCCAGATGGAGATCGTCGTCCACGACGACGCTGCCGCCATGGCCGCCGTCTTCAAGCTGCCCGTCGCGAAGAGGCTCGGGGCGCTCGCAGCCATGCGCGGGATCTCCGAGTTCGATGAGCCGGCCATGAAACAGCTGAGGCAGATCCACGAACGTGGCGACGGGTTCAGGGTCGGTACCGACGATTCGCGCTACCCCGCGGCATTGAAGAGGCTGGTCGAAGCGGATGCCTGGGGCCAGCTCAAACGCGACCTTGCTCGCGCCTGGGAGTACCAGCAGTCTGTCCTGCCAGGGATTCACCATGCCGAGAGCGTCGACGTCGTCCTCACACTCGGCAATCCAGATGACCCTGTCTTCATCGAACGCACTCAGGGCTACTACGGCATGGGCTCGATTCCCGGCCGCATCTGGATGGTCGCGTGGCCGACGGACTACAACGTGTCGAGGATCGGCGCGTGCGGCGTCCACGAGCTGGCGCACAACATTCGAACGCCCAATGTCCAGGGCCATTTCGACCTTGAGGAATGGGTGATCCACGAGGGCCTCGCCGAGGTCTTCACCCTGGAGGTTTGCGGGCCTGATTCAACGGGGGCCTGGTACGCGCCGGTCACCGGAAAGCTGCTCGACTCGACCTGGCACAAGGTGACAGAGGCATTTGGGACCGGCCGGTCGTTTCCAGACTGGACTCCGTATGTGCTCGGAGACGAGGTCGCCGGGCGGATGGGCTTGCACCCGGTCGGCGTTCCGCACATGGGGGGCTATGCGGTGGGTCGGGCGATCGTCGAGAAATACCTGGCGGCGACGGGGCTGAGGGCCGCGCAGGCGATGGTTCGACCCACGAAGGAGATCCTGGCGGGCGCCGGGCTCGCGCCCAAAGGCAAGCTCTGAGCGACCCGGTTATCGGCAACGTGTACGAGGCGGCGGGGGGCGAGGCGACCTTCCGGCTGCTGGTGGCGCGTTTTTATGCACGGGTCGGCGGTGACCCGCTGCTCAGGCCGCTGTATCCGGAGGCCGACCTCGCCAGCGCGACTGAGCGACTGACCCTCTTCTTGATCCAGTACTGGGGCGGCCCGCATACCTACAACGAGCAACGTGGTCACCCGAGGTTGCGCATGCGGCACCAGCCTTTCGCCGTCGGGCAGGCCGAGCGCGATGCCTGGCTGGAGCATATGAAGGTGGCGGTGGAATCGCTGGAGCTCACGCCAGCCGTGCGCAAGGCGCTGATCGACTACTTCGAGACGGCCTCGACCGCGATGATCAACCAGCCGGCTCAGCGCTGACCGGCGCGATCGCAGGCCCCGCCGAAGCGGACGCGATGGGCTCGGGCTTGACCAGGTCCTGGGTGACCGGGATAGCGCGTTCCAGCTCGATGGTGAGCGTATGCCCGGTCGACTTCGCTCGTCTCAACGCGGCCCGCAGCCGTGGAATCTCGGCTCGCAGCGGCTGCTCCACCCAGTCGAAGGCAATGACCCGTTCGTTGACCTCCCAGAACAGGCCGTTCTGCATAGACTCCATGCGATCGAGCGCCGCGTCCACGAAATCTGGCGGAGCCGCGGCGATGCCTTCGACAAGGATGTGGGCGACGTCCTTCTGGTCCGCCGCCATGGCCCAGAACGTGAGCTTGGCAACGCCTTTGAACAATCCGTTGAGCCCGATCGGGCGCGCGTTGGGAATCAAGTCGAGGAGGTTTCGAACCATCAGCAGCGCGAGGCGATGCGTCACCTGCGGGTCGCGGGCCCGGGCCTCGATCGCGAGATCGGCGACGTCCTCGGCGGCGGCGCCGAAGATCGCCGGCATTCCCGCCTCGTCGAAATGGCGTCCGTAGCGGAGAAGGTGGGCGGCCGCTTCGACCGCGAGGTCTGGACGCCATTCGAGACAGCCGATTGCGAGGCGCCGGTACTCGTTCATGATCGCTGACGCAAAAGTGGGGGCGGACTGGTTGATGGCCGTGCGCAGGTACGTGTTGAAGAAGCGGATCGACAGCTCGGCCACCTCTTTGTCGCCGACCTCTATGGCAGCCACCCCGACATTGCGGGTGGCGACGGCGATTGCGTGCACGGCCTCCTTGCGGTGGACAGGAGTCAGTCCGATCATGTCGACAAAGCTGGACATGATGGTGTACGAGAACCATGTGCCGGCGCGATTCACCTCGGCGAGGATCTGGTCCGAGGCCCCAGGCATCTCCGTGTGCCCGACCTTGAACCAGTCGGATTTGAAGCCCTTTTTGATCGGAAGGTAGTCGTCGGCGATGAGCTGTCCGAGCACCTCGATGCTCAACACGCAGATCGGCACATCGCCGAGCTGAATCGACCCGAACGCGATATCGGTTATCTGCGCCACCGAAGTCATCAGCGCGCTGCGGTGCCGGTGCGACTGCTGGCTGTGCTCGGCCGCGCGCAGTTCGCGGCGCGCACGCCGCATGATACCGCTGACCAGAGTCTCCGCCCGCATCACCTCGAAGATGTAGCCGACGTACGGCAGCAGGATCGCGAAGTTGACGAGGGCGAGCGTCACGGCGGCGGCGACGCTCCAGGTCGGGACGTAGTTGACCTTGACCTCCGCCCGAACCAGGAACGTGTACAGGATCGACGCCAGGGCAAAGCTCAGCACCAGGGCATTGAGCGGGTTGCGTGTGAAGATCCCCATGATTCGCGGCGAGTACCGGGACGAGGTCGTCTGGATCCCGAAGACAACGGACACGATGACGATGCTGAGGGTCACACCTTCGGCGCCCCCGACCAACCCCAGCGTGCCGGCTGCGGCCGCCGGGTCGGGGGTGAAGAAGTCGACTATCGATCGATAGTGGATCGCGTCAAGAAAGCCGAAGAAGATGACGAGCATGAGCGAGACGGTGACCAGGGCCAGGCCGGACAGCGCGGCTCCGAACCAGCCGCGAGCGCCGCTTTCGCTGACTACGGGACGCGCCGGCGATTGACGGACGTCGTCAGCCACTGAAAAATCCCAAATACACGGCCACGGCGATCCTAAGCGATAGGCCCCCTCGATCGGCCCCTCATAGTTATGCGCTGGTGATGATTCGTGCCCTCGTCTTCGATTTCGACGGGTTGATCCTCGACACCGAGGAGCCGATATATCGGTCATGGCTCGAGGTCTATGAGGCTCATGGCCAACCGTTACCGTTCGATCGCTGGGTGCAGACGGTGGGTTCGACCAACACGCAGTTCCATCCGCAGCAACACCTGGAGGAGCGACTCGGCAGGCCCCTGGCGCGGCAGGTGCTCGATGACCGCATCGGGCGCCGGACAGAGATGATCCTCGCCCAGCAAGTCCTGCCGGGGATCCTCCAACACATCGACGACGCTACCGCCATGGGGCTCAAGCTGGGCGTGGCGTCCAGCTCGACTCGCGACTGGGTCGGCGGCCACCTAGAGCGCCTCGGCATCCTTGGACGGTTCGATTGCGTGCGATGTCGCGACGATGTCAACCACGCAAAACCGGCGCCCGACCTGTACATCGCCGTGCTTGCCTGCCTTGGCGTCAGCCCTTCCGAGGCCGTCGCGATCGAGGATTCGCCGAACGGCGTGATCGCGGCCAAGCAGGCGGGGATGTTCTGCGTCGCGATCCCGAACTCGATCACGGCGACGCTCGACCTCAGCCAGGCGGACCTGGTCCTGAGATCGCTGTCGGATGTCGCGCTTCGAGAGCTGCTGCACCGGCTCGGTAGTTCCTCAAGCAACTAACCTATCCGTCGTGCGAATTGGAATCCTGACCGGCGGTGGCGACGCGCCCGGCCTCAACGCGGCGATCCGCGGCGTGGCGAGGCGCGCCTTCCAGCTCGGGCACCGCGTCAGCGGCGTGCAGAACGGGTGGGCAGGCTGTATCGAAGACGGCCTGATCGAAGAGCTCGCACCCGAGGGCGTACGCGGCATCCTGCACCTCGGGGGAACCATCCTCGGCACCTCGCGCACCAACCCGTTGAAGATGAAGGACGGCGTCGCGACAGTAATTCACGTGCTGCGCCGCAACGGCATCGACGGGATCGTTCCCATCGGTGGGGACGACACGCTGAGCGTAGCGGCAGCGATGCATGAGGCCGGCTTTCCAACGGTCGGCGTGCCGAAGACGATCGACAACGACCTGTCGCTGACCGAGTTCTGCATCGGCTTCGATACGGCCGTCGGCGTTGTGACCGACGCCCTCGACCGGCTCCATACCACGGCCTCAGCGCACCATCGAGTCATGGTCGTCGAGGTTATGGGCCGGGACACCGGGTGGGTGGCGCTGGTCGGAGGCCTGGCCGGCGGCGCGGACCTCATCGTGATCCCCGAATTCGAGGTGACGCTCAAAGAGGTGGTCGGCCACCTGTACAGGCGGCGTGGCGACGGCAAGCTGTTCAGCATCATCGTGGTCGCCGAAGGGGCTCACATCCCCGAGCTCGAACAAGATGCGGGCGGCGCCCAGGACACCGATGCGTTCGGCCACGTGCAGCTCGCCAAGCGCGGCATCGGCGATGCGCTGGCGAGAAGGGTCGAGACCGAGACCGGCTTCGAGACCCGGGTCACGGTGCTGGGCCACCTTCAGCGCGGCGGCTCGCCCACTCCGACCGATCGGATCTGGGCGACACGTCTTGGCGTGAGGGCGGCCGAGCTCATCGCGGAAGGCGAGAGCGGTGTCATTCCGATTCGCCGCAACGGAGACGTTGAGATCGTGCCCCTCGCCGACGTCGTCAAGGAGACGCGGCGCGTGCCGAAGGAGCTCTACGACTTGAGCCGCGTATTCGAGTGAAAGGCTCGCCGACCAAGGGGTCACCTGCCCCTGGGCGTAAGAAACCGATGCTCGAGCTCGCCGGCGGCGGCGACGACGGATCCACCGGACTCCTGGGCGGCGGTCGGGCGCGAAAAGACGACCCGCGTATCGAGGCATATGGCACGGTCGACGAAGCGTCAAGCGCGATCGGCCTCGCCAAGGCGCTGTCCGCCCACGCGCGCGTGCGCGCGATCTGTGAAGAGC
>DATCPU010000043.1:0-8007 GCA_036569925.1 Candidatus Dormiibacterota bacterium | reverse complement strand
GAGACGAGCGGAAAGCAGGTCGCCGACGCAGTCCTCGACATCCTGGGCAAGCCGCGGAGCCTTATCGAGTTCGTCGCCGACCGCCCCGGGCACGATTACCGCTATGCGGTCGACGTGACGCGCATCACCGAGCTGGGTTGGGAACCGATCGTGGATTTTCGCGACGGGCTGCTCAAAACGGCTGATTGGTACCGAGAGCACCAGGACTGGTGGCGACCGCTGAAGTCAGGCGAGTACTGGGAGTACTACAAGAAAAACTATCGGCCAAAAATATGAGAGGAAACCCCCGGTGGTTTCCTCTCATCGCCAGGCGCTTCGCGCGTGGCTGCTCTCCTTCCGGTATATCGAAGGGATTGATTCACGACTAGTTCTCCCCACGACGTTTCGGGGTGGACGAAACAAAGTAATGGCCGGGGGGACCCCGGCCAACCCTGCGGCGCTAGTGGATAACTAGCTTCCGAAGGGGCTCGCAGGCATTGCTCGCCACGCTTCGCCGTCCCACCAGAAATTGTTGTCTTCTGAGCGCTGGGCTGCGGGCGGGACATCGTGCTCCGCATTTCTCCATGCAGCGCCATCCCACCACGAAAGGCGGTCCTCTGACATCACAAACGGGCCTTCCATGATTGGAGGAGCAGCTCCAGCAGCGCCCGCGCCTGCCATGGGGACGGCGATCGCAGGCGGAGTCGCAGCCGCAGCCGTTTGTGGAGCTGTGATCGAGGTCCCCGACACAAACCCGGGAGGATCCTGCGCCGGTATCGCCTGGAGCGCCGGCCGGCGCCGCGACCAAAGGATGAAGCCACCGGCTCCAATCAGGCCGAGAAGGATGAGGGCGCCAATGATGAGACCGACCGTCCTCAGGCCGCTGAAAGGCGAGGTCGCGACCACCTTGTTTTCTGGCCACTGGTCCGGCGGAATCGTGTACGCCGGCGTGGCATCGAACTGTTTCTTGGTCTGGGTTGCTGCGATCGAGGCGAGGTCGTTCTTGTTTGATACAAACGTCACAAAAACCACGTCATTGCCCTTGGCGAAGACGAAGGCGTCCCCGTAGAGCTTGTGAACCTTGTCGATGAGCCTCGCCCCGTAGTAGGAGTCGACGCCGGCAACCGTCAGCGCTTGCACGAAGGTCGGGTCTGCCTTGTCGGCGGCCTCCTCACGGCGCAGCCAGGCTTTCGCCCCCTGGGCCCCAGTGAAGGCCAAAACCGCCTCCGTAAAAACGTGTGCACTTCCGGCGGTGCTCCAGGTGCGGCCGAAGCCGGTCAAGAAACCATTGCTTGTCAGAGTCTGGGCGGCGTCAGGAGCGGCTGTGACCTCGGCATATTTGGCGGCGTCGAACGGACCCTCGACAATGCCCGGGGCTGCCTTCGGCTCTTCTTTGTAACCTGTGCCGGGCGGCTTGATCAGGATTCCGTCGAGTCCCGGTGATGGAGTCGGGGCTGCAAACGCGATTGCCGAGTTAAGAAGCAATATCGCCGCGAGCCCGATGGAACAAAGTCGGCGCCTCAACGGCTCAATCCTACTTAATCGCGCCAAAACGTCCTCCGATTCCACGCCAATACCATTTCATGTATCGCGGCAGCCACTGCCAGAGCTGAAACCGGCTCTGTCCGGCGGTCCGGTCGCTCCACGTTGTTGGGACCTCCGCCACGCGCATTCCCAATAGGTGCGCTTTCACGGTCAGCTCGATCCCCAGCTCGAAGCCGCCTGTGGATTCGATGGTCACCTTCTCCAGCAAGCGCTTCGAATAGAGGCGGAAGTTGCTGGTGGCGTCGTGGACCGGGATGCCCGCAAACCAGTGCAGAGAGATGCCGGCGGTGCGAGACATCGTTCGCTTGAGCAGCGGTCCGCCGAGCTGGTGCCCGCCGCGCATATAACGCGATCCGGCCACCACGTCGGCTCCATCTCGTGCGAGCGCATACATCGCGTCTATGTCAGCGGCGTCGTCCGAACCATCACCCATCGTCACCAGGACAAAAGGCGCGCGTGCTGCAACGAGCCCGGATTTAATTGCATTCAGGACGCCGCGGCCAATTGTGTTGCGGTGCGGTTGGAGCTCTGGGATTTCAGCCTGCAGGCGTTTGATGACGGGCAATGTCGTGTCCTCGTCGAAGTCGTACACAACGAGCACCTCCATTGGCCGGGTATGCGAACGCTCGACGATGCCGCGAAGAGTCGGCACCACGTTCTCGCCCTCGTTGTAGACGGGGATGACGATGCTGAGGGCCGGCGTTCCGGCGCCGGCGTTCAGAGCCGGCCCGCGGCGATCTCGTCCCGCACCCAGGGGATGACCTCGTCGAGCATCTGGTCCAGGGACGTCGTCGCCTCGAATCCGAGGAGCTCTCGCGCCTTCCTGACATCCGGGACGCGCCGCTGCACGTCGTGCTCGTAGGGCGGATCCGAGATGAGCTTCAGCGGACGCTGAGGACCGTATACCTTCAGCCAGATCTGCTCGGCGAGCTCGTGCACGGTCGTCGACTTGGCGGTCGACAGGTTGAAGGATTCGTTCAGCGCTTTGTCCGATTCCATCGCCAGCCGGATGCCACGCGCAAGGTCGCCACCGTATGTGTAATGACGGATTTGGCCGCCATCGCCGAGTATGTGAAGGGGGGTCTGGCCCTTGATCACCTTCTGGCAGAGGTCGGGGACCACGTGGCTCATCGCCAGCTTGATGTTGCCGCTCATGACCTCGTGGTCGCGGAGGGCGCGCCTCTCGCCGACACCGACGCAGTTGAACGGTCTGACGATGGTGTACGGCAGCTTGTACTGCTCATGCGCACCGCGAGCGAAATACTCGGTCGCCAGCTTTTGAAATCCGTAGGTCGACCTGGGCGGAGGGCTCGTCAGCTCGGCGCCTTCTGGGCTCGGAAAGACGTCAGCGGATTCGTAGACCATGCTGCTGGAGATCACGGTGATCTTGCGCAGCCTGCCGCCGCGACTCGCGCTGATCGCCGCATCAAATGTGGCCGCGCAGATCCTTTCGTTCTCTGCGAGGAGGTCGTAGGCGAACTCGTGAAAGTAGGAGATGCCGCCGATCATCGCCGCGCCGGCGACCAGATGGTCACAGCCCATCGCGTGCTCTGTCAGCAGCTCTATGTTCTTTGCGTCGCCTTCGACAAGCTGGTAGTTGGGGTTGCTGTCGTAGGAGCGCGTGACCGGCCCGTACTTGCTGTAGTTGTCCACCCCGATCACCTCGTAGCCGGCCTCCAGGAGCTCGGATACGAGATAACCCCCGATGAACCCAGCGGCGCCGGTGACGAGGGCCTTCACAGCCGAATTGGGCCGGTAATTCCCCAAATGTCGATGACGTCGCGCCCCTTGAGCTGAAGCTTCTTGTACGCCTTGTGAGGCGCGGCGACGATGAGGATGTCGGAGTCGGCGAGCACCTTCTCGACGGGCACGAACGACGGGTCGTGGACGAAAGGATCGGTGCAAAGGACCTGCGCGCCCTTGAAGGCGGCGAGCTTTCGCAGCTTGTAGCTCAGCGAGGCGCGCGGATCGTCGGACTCGCCCTTGAAGGCCATGCCGAGGATCCCGACGGTCCGCCCGGCGAGGGGATGCCGCGAGTTGAGCGTATCCACTATGTAGTTGGGGAGGCCCTCGTTGATCTGCATCGCCGCCTGGCCCATCGGAAAGTGGTCAGGGGTGAAGGCGGAGAGCTGCATCGTGTCCTTCAACAGGCACGGTCCAGCAGCGAAGCCCGGGCCTGGGAGATCGGCGGCGCGGGGGTAGTCGCGTCGTATCGCATCAAGCACGTTGTTGTAGTCGACACCTGAGCGGTGTGCGATCTGAAAGAACTGGTTGGCGATCGCGAATTTCATGTAGCGCCAGGTGTTGGTAAGCAGCTTCGCGAGCTCGGCCTCGAGCGGAGTTGTCCGCACCACGGTCACGCCAAGTGGCTTGAACAGCTTGCTTGCCTTGTCGAACCCGCGGTTTGTGGTGGCGCCGATCAGCTGGGGCAGGCTGCGCATCTCTTCGAGGGCGTGCCCCTCCGCAATCCGCTCCGGGCAGAACACGACCTCGACGTCGAGGCCGAACGCCTTGAGGCGTCTCTCCACCGTTTCGGTGGTGCCTGGAAACACTGTGGAACGCAGCACCACGAGACAGCCGTCCCTCAGGTGAGGCATCAGGTCGTCCAGGACCTTGTCGAATACGCGCACCGATGGGTTCATGAACTCATCGATCGGGGTGCCGATGACGAGGATCACCGTGTCTGTTCGCGAGAGGAGGCCCGGGTCGGCGGAAAGCACCAGCCGGCCGGTGGGCAGCAGCTTGCGAAGGAGCTCTTCGGCGCCGTTCTCGAGGAACGGAACGTTGCCCGATCGCACCTGCTCGACCTTGGCCGCGTCAATGTCGTCGATGCCGACCTGGTAGCCGCTGTCCGCCAGCGATAGCGCCAGGGGAAGGCCGACGTGGCCGCAGCCGCCGACGACGACGACGTCAAGGTGGTCCATGGCCGCCAAATTATGATGGCTCGTTGGTGGCCCCATCCCCGCCTTGAGCAAACAAAACCTGTCCCCACAGGGCAAGGCAGGGCCGGCGGTTCTCCTAGACATGCGACCCCTGCAGGGTCCCAGCGCCGATCGTGGAGTCGGCACCTACGCCACCGGGCTCCTCGCTGGACTGATCGCCGAGGGGTTTGACTCGAGGCTGACCCTGCTTCTCGACGCCGACCTGCCCGAGCCCGCGCTGCCTCCTGGCGCCTATGAGCTGGCTGGGTCGCGGCGCCGCTACCACGGCCAGCTCTCAACTTACGAGGAGGCGGTGGCGCTGGGGGCTGACCTGCAGCGCATCCGACCCGGCCTATACCACGCCATCGACTTGCGGCTGCCAGGCCGTTCGCCTTGCCCTCTGGTGGTCACTCTGCACGACCTCATCCCTTGGGCGTGGGGTGGCCCGCGGATGCGGGGTGAGCGTTTTCGATACTGGCTTGGCAAACGCCTGCTCAAGCGGGCGGACGCGGTACTGGCGGTGTCCAGGGCGACCGCCGCCGACGCGGAGCGCTTTGCAGGCGTCGATCCCGATCGGGTCAAGGTCGTTTACGAAGCCGCCGATCCGGTCTTCCAACCCCAGCCCGGCGCAGGCGGGCGGGTCAAAGAAAGGTGGGCCGTCGATCCGGGCTACTTGCTTTTTGTCGGTGCGCTCGATGCCAGGAAGGACCCGGCCGGCCTGCTGCGCGCCTGGTCGGTGGCCAAGGCTTCGCGGCCGGGGTTGCAGCTTGTGCTGGCGGGCGTTCCCGGCCGGCAGGCGCCGCCGGCGATGCCCGGAGCCACCATCGCCGGCCACGTCGACAAGGCTGAGCTGGCCGACCTGTACGCCGCGGCCGGGTGCCTTGTTTTTCCCAGCCGCTACGAGGGGTTCGGTCTGCCCTGCCTCGAAGCGATGGCGTGTGGCTGCCCGGTTGCCGCGTACCGCAACTCGAGCCTGCCGGAGGTCGTCGACACGGCTGGGGCGCTCGTGGATGACGGCGATGCTGAGGCCCTGGGCCAGGCTGCCGCCAAGCTGTGCGCCGACCCGGATCGAGCGCGGAAGGCGGGAATCGAGCGTGCTCGAGCCTTCAGCTGGCGAAAGACCGCGCGTGGAACGATCGCCGCCTACGAACGCCTGCTGAGAGGGCGCGGGTGAGGAGGCCCTCCCGCGACTCGTCGCGGGGACCCCAAAGGAATCCCCCTCCGCGTGGCACATTGCCTGGAGGCGCTTGGAAGGGGCATAAGTGACGGCCGGAATGAATCCGGCCTTCCGGCGACGCTTATGTTCTGGACTGAGATAATCGCTCCGCTTTGTCGAGGGTCGCGGTCATCGGCGCGGGGTATGTCGGCCTCACCACGGCGGCATGCCTGGCGGATCTCGGCAACGACGTGATAGTGGTCGACATCAACGGCGCCAAGATCGAGCAGCTCAAGCAGCACCACGTGCCGTTTTACGAGCCCGGCCTCAGCGAGTTGGTCGAGCGCAACTGCAAAGCCGGACGCCTCTCGTTCACGACCGCTTACGACGAGGCCGTGCCGGGAGCGGAGTACGCGATCATCGCCGTCAGCACCCCTGAGGGCGAGGGCGGTGAGGCGGACCTGTCCTACGTCGAGGCGGCGGCAACGTCGATCGCCGACTGCATGGACGGGCCTCTCGTGGTGGTCAACAAATCGACCGTGCCCCCGCTGACCGGCGACATGGTTTCGAGCGTGCTGCGACAGCGCAACGGCAAGCATCGTGCCGAGGTGGTCTCGAACCCCGAGTTCCTCCGAGAGGGCTCCGCCATCCAGGATTTCATGCACCCGGACCGCGTGGTGATCGGCAGCCACGATCCGATGGCCGCAGCCAAGGTATCCGAGCTCTACGCTCCGCTCGACGCGCGGATCCTCATCACTCCGAACATCTACACGGCGGAGATGGTCAAGTACGCGTCGAACGCATTTCTGGCCGCGCGAATTTCCTTCATCAACGAGATCGCCAGAATCTGCGAGCGGGTTGATGCGGATGCCAAGCTCGTGGCCGAGGGCATGGGCCTCGACAAGCGGATCGGGCCGAGCTTCCTGGAGGCTGGCATCGGCTACGGCGGTTCGTGCTTCGGCAAGGACGTCAAGGCACTCGCCGCGCTGGCGGAGCGCTTTGGCTACCATCCCGATCTCCTGAACGCAGTCATGGACATCAATCGGGATCAGCGGATGCTCGCCATCGACAAGCTGCGCGAGTGCCTGGACACCCTTCAGGGCCGGATCGTCGGGCTCCTCGGCCTCGCGTTCAAGCCGAACACCGACGACCTGCGCGACGCGCCAAGCCTGGACATCGCGAGGGTGCTCATCGCAGCCGGCGCCGAGGTGAGGGCATATGACCCGGCAGCCATGGGGCGGGCGCGGGACCTGCTGCCTGACCTCGAATATTCGGCGGACGCATACGCGCTAGCCGACGGCGCCGACGGGTTGGTGCTCGTGACCGAATGGAACGAGTTTCGCCACCTCGACCTGGCCCGGGTGAAAGCGTCCATGCGCAAACCGGTGATGGTCGACGGGCGAAACATCTACGACCCGGCGATGATGCGAGGGCTGGGGTTCACCTACAGAGGAATTGGCCGAGACTAAATCGAGGGCAGTCGTGTCGGGCGGAGCCGGGTTCATCGGCTCCCACCTTTGCGGGGCCCTGCTGGACGCCGGCATGAGTGTGCTGGCGCTCGACAACCTTCTCACGGGTTCGCCGGACAACGTGCGCGAGCTGCAAGCGCGGCCCGGCTTCGAATTCCGCAAGGCGAACGTCAACGATGAGGTCGTCGTCGACGGCGACGTGCGCTATGTCCTCCATTTCGCCTCCCCGGCGTCGCCTCCGCAGTACGACGCCAACCCGATCCATACGCTCAAGGTCGGCACGCTCGGGACCATGAACATGCTGGGGCTAGCGCGGGCCAAGAGCGCCACGTTCATGCTCGCTTCGACATCCGAGGTGTATGGCGATCCGCTCGTCCACCCTCAACCTGAGACCTATTGGGGAAACGTCAACCCGATTGGCCCGCGGGGCTGCTACGACGAAGCGAAGCGGTGCGCCGAGGCGTTTGCGATGGCTTACCACAAGGCCCACGGGGTGGACACGCGCATCATCCGGATCTTCAACACTCACGGCCCGCGCATGCAAGTGCTGGACGGTCGGGCGGTGCCCAACTTCATGGCGCAGGCGATCAGGGGCGAGCCGCTGACGGTCTATGGCGATGGTTCGCAGACTCGCAGCCTCTGCTACGTCTCGGACCTGGTACGGGGAGTCCTCGCGGCGCTCGAACGAGCCGATGAGCTGCCGGTCAACCTGGGCAACCCCGAAGAGGTGACGGTCCTCGAGCTGGCGCAAACGATCGTCCGGCTTGCCGGCTCGAAGAGCACGATCGAGTTCCGCGAGTTGCCGGTGGACGATCCGAAGCAGCGCCGGCCAGACATCAGCCGCGCTCGCAGTCTGCTGCGCTGGGCGCCCGAGGTGACGCTGGAAGATGGTCTCGGCCGGACCCTCGAATACTTCCGGTCCGTCGTATGACCACCC
>DATCPU010000042.1:0-1623 GCA_036569925.1 Candidatus Dormiibacterota bacterium | reverse complement strand
GTCGGCAAACGTGGTCCGCATCTCCTGGGGTGTCTTCAGGTAGTTCTCCTGCGATGAGAAGCGCCACCGGTTGGGGTCGTTGAAACGCGCGTTGGTCTGCAGGCACAGCAGCACGTCGTGCGCCTCGGAGTCGTGCTTGTGGACGTAGTGCAGGTCGTTGGTGGCGACGAGGCGCAGGCCGAACTCCTTGCCGAACACTGCGAGGGCCTCGTTCACCTTCTCCTGCCGGTCGATGCCGTGTCGCTGGACCTCTAGCAGGAAGCGGTCGGCGCCGAAGATGTCCTTGTAGGTGGCGACCGATTCGCGCGCACCATCGAGGTCGCCCTCGGTGATGCGGCTTGCCGGCTCGCCCTGGAGGCAGCCCGACAGGGCGATGATGCCCTTTGAGTGCTGGGCCAGAATCTCCTTGTCGATGCGGGGCTTGTAGTACATGCCCTCCATCTGGCCGATGGTGCAGAGCTTCATGAGGTTGACGTAGCCCTCGTGGTCCGCGGCGAGGAGGGTGAGGTGGTTGGGGTCGCGGTCGACGCGGCCCTCTCTTAATAGACGCGAGCGGGGGGCGACGTAAACCTCGCAGCCCACGATCGGCTTGATCCCCGCTTCCTTGCAGGCCTTGTAGAAGTGGATCGCGCCGTACATGACGCCGTGGTCGGTGATGGCCAGGGCGGGCATGTCGAGCTTGGCCGCGGCCTCCACGAGCGCGTGGATGCGACTCGCCCCATCGAGCAGCGAGAACTCGGTGTGGTTGTGCAGGTGGACGAAGGTTTCAGGGGCGTGCGGCATTCTTTTGGCTGGGTGTGGCGGACCCCGGGGATAGTTTACTTGGCACCGGGTCGGCAACTATAAGAAGCCATTAACCGCCAAATGGAACCGGCCGGATAAGAAGCCGGCTGAGCTCAATCCCGATTCGACTCTATCGACAATTAGGCTCGATGTCGGGCCGGGTACAAATCGGCCATCTGCCCGTTTCTTAGTTATGGCAAAGAAGAAAGGCACTGGAGCCCGTGAATTGATCGACACCGGACGGAACAAGTCTTACGCGCGGCGTGACGGCAACGGGCAGTTCACTGAGATGGTCGACCAGGGTCGCTCTCTCTCAGCCGACGCGCGCAAGCACGCCACGAAGAAGAAGCCGGTGAAGCAGGGCGACAAGGGCGATTAGCTAACCTCGACCGCCCTCGGCGCGGCGGCCCGATTTGAACTTAACTTCTCGCGTGCCGCTGACCATCCGTCCTGCAACCCACGCCGATCAGGTAACGATTCGCCGCCTCATCAAGGAGGCCGGTATCAATCGCATGAGCCTCCAATGGCCGAATTTCGTCGTGGCCGATGACGCTGGGGCCATCGTTGGGATTGGGCAGGTCAAGACTCACGGGGACGGGAGCCGCGAGCTCGCCTCGATCGCCGTCATTCCAGCTCGTCAAAGCCAAGGCATCGGCGGTGCGATCATCAAGACACTCCTCGACCGTGAGGAAGGCGTGGTCCACCTCACTTGCCGCCGTCAGCTGCAGGGGTACTACGAACGCTTCGGCTTCAGGCGGTTGGCCCCGGCCGAGTTTCCTCGCTATTTCCGACGAATGATCCCTATCATCAACGTCGTCGCGCGCTTGTTCGGGACCCAGA
>DATCPU010000041.1:0-1580 GCA_036569925.1 Candidatus Dormiibacterota bacterium | reverse complement strand
GCCCATGTGGACCTTGACGTCCGCCTGGCACCGCTCGAGCGCCTGCTTGTCGGTGTTGACGGCGATGAACTCGACCTTCAGCGCTTTCGAGATCATCCGGTTGACCGCGTTTCCGCCGCCGCCGCCGCAGCCGACGACCTTGATGCGGGCCCGCCCTTCGTGCAACTGGCTTTCTTTCACAACGTCCTCCTGGATTTCTTGTCCTTTGGCTTTGGCTATGGCGAGCTCAAGCTGGTTTCGGGTCTCTTCTCTAGGAAAAATCGCGCAGCCACCTCACTGTTTTTTGATACGTCAAGCCCATGGTCATCGGCTGGCGAGCGCTGGCGTAGCCGCGGGCCGGGGCACGCGATCCCCATTTGACGAGGCCGACCACCGCCGCAAAGGACGGCCCCTGCGCGCGGTCGGCAAGGCCGGCCGTGCCCAGCGGTTGGCCGAGCCTTACCGAGGCATCGAAGACTGCCTGGGCGGCGGCAGTGGTGCCCATGAGGCGGGAGCCGCCGCCGGTCACCACGACACCGGCCGGCAGGAGACCGTCGAAGCCGCTCTTGCGGACCTCCTCGCGCGCCATCTGGAAGATCTCCTGCATGCGGGGGCCGATGATCTCGGCCAGGAAGCGGCGGGGAAGGGCCTGGATGCGGTCGCCTCCGACCTGGCGGACCTCGACCTTCTCGCCGTGGTCGATGACGTCGGGCAGCGTGTGACCGTAGTTGAGCTTCAGGCTCTCGGCCTCGTCGAGGGTGGTGCGCAAGCCGATCGCGATGTCGCTGGTCACGTGGTTGCCACCGACCGGGAGCACCGCGAGGTGGCGGGCGGAGCCTTCGTTGTAGACGACCACCGAGGTCGTGCCCGCTCCGATCTCGACCAGGCAGACGCCGAGGTCGATCTCCTGCGGGGTGAGGACGCCTTCGCCCGCCGCGAGGCCGGAGCAGACCACGTCTTCGATGTCGAAGCCGGCGCCGTGGACGCACTTGATGACGTTCTGGACCGCGGTCTGGGCGCCCGTGATGATGTTGGTCTCGACCTCCAGGCGGTGGCCGGTCATGCCGACCGCGTCGCGCACGCCGTCCTGACCGTCCACTGTGTAGGCGCGGGGGATCACGTGGATCACCTGGCGGTCGGAGGCGACGCTGATCGCGCGGGAGGCTTCGACTACGCGGTGCACGTCCTCTTCGCCGATCTCGTGGTCGGGCCGTGCCACGGCGACCACGCCCGTGGAGTTCTGGGAGGTGAGGTGGCCGCCTGCGAGCGAGACCACCACCGATTCGATGCGCTGGCCGGCCATGCGCTCGGCGGCCACTGCGGCGGCCTGGATGGAGGCGATGGTCTTTTCGAGGTTGATCACCACGCCTTTGCGGAGGCCGTCGGAGGGGGCCTCGCCCACGCCAATGATGTTGAGGGGGGTGCCGGGGTCGTCAGATTCGGCGATGACCACGGCGACACGGCTCGTGCCGAGGTCTAGGCCGACGGTGCGCTTCCGTCGTGACAAAACTGGTTCTGGTGCCTCCTGGCTGGAACGTGGGCTGGAACTGGGGGCGGGCTGGTGGGATTATATCGGCTCCTGGGCGTCTGCGGACTAGATT
>DATCPU010000040.1:0-3094 GCA_036569925.1 Candidatus Dormiibacterota bacterium | reverse complement strand
GTGCTAAGCCGAGCGTGCTGTCAAACGCGACCAGGTAGTAATTATTCGATTCGATTACACAAAAAGGGGTCGGGCGCCTAAGGCGGTCTTTCGACAGCACCCTCGCCGCCTAACCCCTTTACCCAATACCCCGTCCGTCTGGCCATTGACGAATGAGGTTCGTACTACAAACGCACGAGCAGCGAAATGTATTTCCCGCCGCGTACATTCAGCACGGCTGAGAGTCAATTGGAGGCGACGCCCAGAATCGAACTGGGGATGGAGGTTTTGCAGACCTCTGCCTTGCCACTTGGCTACGTCGCCTTGACCCGTGGTCGATTTTACCTGCGCGGTCGCTACGTCCCGGCACGCGGGCCACAGCCCCTCATGAGGGTTAGGCTACTGGCGTTTTGGCATCACAGCAGTTCCGGGACGTCATGGCACGGTTACCGTCTGGGGTCGTCGTGGTCAGCGCGCGACACGGCGCCGGCTACCGCGGACTCACCGCAGGCAGCCTCGTCTCCATCTCGGCGGACCCTCCGATGGTGCTCGTCGGCCTGGAGCGCGAAGCCACAACGCGAGGGGCCGTTGTCGCGGGCAAGGCTTTCAACGTCAGCGTGCTGACCCGCTCGCAAGAGTTCATCGCCGACCGCTTCGCGGGCCGCGCCCCAGCAATCGACGAGGCGTGGGACCAGGTGCCGCACCGGTTGGGCACCAACGGGATCCCCCTGATCGAGGGATGCGTGGCGTGGTTGGAGTGCCGCCTGGTCGCGACCCACGAAGCGGGCGACCACGACATCTGCGTGGGCGAGGTGGAGGCGGCGGTGGCCGGCGCGGGCGACCCGCTCATCCTGTGGGATAGAGCCTTCTGGACGCTTCGTTAGGGCGCTAGTACGGGAGGTCCTCTTCCTCCATTCCGAAGTGGTGGCCGACCTCGTGCATGATCGTTCGGCGCACTTCCTCGACGAGCTCATCGATCGAGTCTGCGACTCGCTCGTGCGAGCGCTTGTACAGGGTGATCCGCTCGGGCATGCCCAGCCCGGACAGAGCCGTGGCTCCCTCATACAGCCCCATGAGCCCTTCGGGCGACGATTCCTCGATCACGAAGACGGTGTTGATCAGGTAATCCAGAAATTGCTCGGGGATCGAATCGACGGCAGCCTGCGCCGCGGCCTCGAATTGCTGCATGCTCACCCGCATGCATGAATTGAAGCGTGTGTTGGTGGTCGGCGCAGGAACGATGGGCTCCCAGATCGCTTTGCAGACCGCGCTCAGCGGTCGTTATGACGTAACCCTCGCGGATTCCGTGGAGGGCCAGCTGGAAAGAGCGAGGGCTCAGAACACCAAGCTCCTCGACCGGTCGGTGGAGAAGGGACGGTTGACCAAGGACGCTGCATCGGCGGCGCTGGGGCGGATCCAGGACAGCAACGACCTGGCCGGTGCAGCCGGCCACGCCGACCTGGTCATCGAAGCCGTCGTCGAAGACTTCGACGTCAAGTCGGCGGTGTTCAAGACCCTTGGACATCACGCCGCCAAGGACACGATCCTGGCGAGCAACTCCAGCACGATCGCGATCAGCCGGCTGGCGGACTTCACAGACCGTCCAGAGCTGTGCTGCAACATGCACTTCTTTCACCCTGTCACCGTCATGCAGCTCTGCGAGGTCGTGCGTGGGCCCAAGACCTCGGAGGGCACCGTGGCCATGGCGATGGAGTTCGTTCGAAGCATCAATCGAACTCCGGTGCTTTTGAAGAAGGAGATCTGGGGCTTCATCGTCAACCGCATCCTCTTCGCCGCATCAGAAGAGGCCTTGCGTCTCCTCGAGGGGGGCTACGCGAGCGCGGAGGACATCGACACCGCTGTGCAAAAGGGCCTCAATTGGCCGATGGGCCCATTCCACTTGCTCGACTTCAGCGGGCTCGACATCTTCTATGGAGCGATGAAGGACCGTCACCGCCAGGGTGAAGGCCCAGATGCGCCCGAGCTGCTGAGACAGCTGGTGGAGGAAGGCCACCTCGGCCGCAAGACAGGCAAAGGATTTTTCGACTACCCCTGAGGGGGTGCGGTCTCGGCGGCCCGGGGGCCAGAATTAATGGTGCCCCCGTAGCCCAATGGCAGAGGCAGCCGGCTTAAACCCGGTCCAGCGCGGGTTCGACCCCCGCCGGGGGTACTGCGGGGCAGCCTACAATCTTTTATCGTGCCGATTCACGACGAAGAAGACCCGGACGACGACCCCGACGAGCCCGAGCAACCGGCGGATGGGGTGGCGCCGACGACGCACGTGCCTTCTGTCGGCCTCCCAGCCCGCGAATGGGAGTACTCGACCGAGGTCCTGACCGTGGCGCAGGTCGCTGATGGCACGACCCTGGTCAAATTCCTACAGGCATCCGCGACGGAAGGCTGGGAGCTGGCCGACGTGATCGATGGAGGGGAGAAGCGCGTACTCCTGATGAGGCGCTCGAAGCGCTCGGCGCGCGAGTCGCGCAGGGTCGGATTCGCACCTCCGGCGCACAACTGACCTCAATCCCCGGCCGGCGCAAGCACCGCATCCTCGTCATCGAGGACGACCCCGATGTCCGGACCCTGATCGCCGAGGTGTGCAGGCAGCAAGGCCACGAAGTCCTCGAGGCTGCCAACGGGGCGCAGGCGATCGAGCTCGGCACCGGCGGACGCCCCGACCTCGTCCTCGTCGACTGGGTGCTGCCCGACATCAGCGGCACAGAGGTCATCCTCGAGCTGCGCCGGCAGGGCGTGATGAGCCCGATGGTGATGCTGACCGGGCGCTCCACCAAAACCGACGAGGTGGTCGGTCTGGAGGTCGGAGCCGACGATTACATCACCAAGCCGTTCGACTCGCGCATCCTGGCGGCACGAATCAACGCGCATCTCAGGCGCTCAGCACTGACCGAGGCGGGGCCGGGGCGAGAGGGAATCCTCACCGTCGGCGCGCTCCAGATCGACAATGCCGCGCGGCGCGTGAGGGTGAACAACGAGGAGATCACGCTGACGATGACCGAGTTCAACCTCCTTGCCGTGCTGGCCGCGAACCCGGAGCGGGTGCTGACCCGTGCTCAGTTGCGCGACAAGGTCTGGGGCTACCCGCACGACCTCGACG
>DATCPU010000039.1:0-6850 GCA_036569925.1 Candidatus Dormiibacterota bacterium | reverse complement strand
CCGGCGCGACGACCGGTACGCCAGCCGGATCAGGTCCTGTGTGTGGCTGAAATCGGCGGGCGAGACGGCGAGCGCGTCCACTGAGGGGAGGACGACGATATCGGCCGCGTGCCGGTAGGCGTGCGCCTCAGCCTCGAGTCGCTGTTCGACGAAGCGAGCGAGCGCATGCAGGGCCATACCGAGCGCGTTGCTTGGCTGATTGCGAACCCAGGGATACCCGATCGGCAGCACCACCACCCGCTCGGCTCCCAGCTCAATCGCCGCGGCGATCGGAGTGTGATTGGCAACCCCGCCGTCGACCAGGTCGCGGCGGCCGATCGTGACCGGTGGAAACACCCCCGGAATCGCGGTGCTGGCCAGCAGCGCGGGTACGACCGGCCCGGACGAGATCACGACCGCTTTGCCAGTCCGCAGGTCAGTCGTGATGATGTGAACGGGAACCTTGGCCTCCTCGATCCGCTTGTAGGGAAGGTTCTTCTCCAGCACCGAGCGCAGGCCCGCGTTCGATATCACGTGGTTGTTGCGCCCGAAGATGCCGAGGGCGCCGGCCCAGGCGTTGATTGGGAAGATGTCTTGGCGGCGCAGGCCGCTCCAGATGGCGGCGAGCTTGAGCGCCCCCTCAACGTCCGGCTGAGCGGCGAGCCAGGCCGCGTTCACAGCGCCGACTGACGTTCCGATCATAAAGTCGGGCTGGACGCCGGCTTCCATCAAAGCCTGGAGCATTCCGACCTGGATCGCGCCCAGGCTGCTGCCCCCCGACAGCACGAACGCGGTCCTGACGTGATGGGGCGCGTTCTGGTTCATCTCGGTGGCCCTGTCTAGCGCAGCCTCACGCCGCCTTCTCGTCGGGCAGCCTGAGGGCGCGCTTGGCGCGAAGGTTGTCGATCAGCACGGCGGCATCGACGCGATCCCACAATCGCCAGTCGGCCTCCGAGCGCCATACCTGATCGAAGAGCGACTCCAGCTGGCTGTGTAGGTCTGGGTTGGTTGAGCCGGGCTTGTTGTTCTTCACTCTGATCACAAAACGCGCGCCAGCGGCCCATTGGCTACCACCGTTGTATGGATTTGTGAACGTACCGATTTACGAGCCCAGCCAGACCGGCGCCGATCTCGAGTCGAAACCGAGGTTCTGGGCCCCCCTGAACAGGGGAGCCGGCCTTCCCTGCCGCCAGAAATCCGATCGTCCACAGGGTTCGGCAGGGTCCAGTCTGTCGGCTGGGCGGCCGCAGGATCGGCCGGGCGCGAGAAGATCGCCAGGTCGAAGGCCAAGGCCCCGCTCCGGGCTCAGCCCCGCCGGCCTCGCTCAGTGCGCGTCGCCACCGCCATGAGACCCGCGAGGACGGCCCCTTCGAACAAGCCATAGAGGATCGAGCGCGGGACGGGTTGGTTGAACGGCCCGATGTTCATGAGAAACGTGATCACGGCGAAGATCGGAAACGAGATCGCAAGCTGCATCCACGTCTCCAGGCCCTCCCACCAGAGCACGAGGCGTGGCGGCGGCGGCGGCTGCTTCAAGCTGGTGCCCTCCTTTATCTATTGCGTCTGCCTGGTGGCGACTACCTTTGAGCTCATGCGTGCCGGCGCCCGCTTGACCAACCTTGCGCTTCTCAGCCTTCTGATCCTCGCTTTCTTCAGCGGCTGGGGGGCATTCGAGCTCAGCGGCCAGCCGGCGCGTGCGACTCTCGTCATCCACGCGGCCGCCGGCGTTGCGATGGTGCTGCTCGTCCCGTGGAAGGCGCTGGTCGCTCGCCGCGGCCTCCGCCGGCCGCGCCCGCTGCGGTGGGCATCGCTCGTGCTGGCGCTGGGCGTGGTCATCTCGCTCGTTTTCGGCTTCGTTCACAGCCTCGGACGCCCGGACATCGGCTACCTCACGGCGCTCGACTTCCACATCGGCGCTGCGATCTGCGTGGTGCCGTTCGTCCTGTGGCATGTCCTTGCCCGGCCGGCCAGGCTTCGCCGCGCCGACTTGAGCCGGCGGAACTTCTTGAAGGGCGCAGCACTGGTATCGGCTTCGGTTTTCGGGGTGGCGGTGCTGCCCGCAGCGAAACGCGCGCCGACCGGTTCTTACCAAGCGGCGTATGCAGTTCCCACGCAATGGATGTTCGACAGCGCGCCGGTGGTCGACGTCGCCGGATGGCGCCTCGCCGCCGGCGGCAGGACCTGGACCTACGAAGACCTCGTGCAGTTCGATGATCGGGTCACCGCGGTGCTCGATTGCACCGGCGGCTGGTACTCAGAGCAGGAGTGGAGCGGCGTCTGGCTGAACCGCCTGCTGCCGGCAGGGTTGAACGGCGTTTCGAGCATCTACGTGCGGTCGGTGACCGGCTACGGCCGAAGGTTTGACATCGGCGATGCGCCGGGGTTGCTGCTGGCGACTCGACTCGACGGCGCGACGGTGGAGATCGGCCACGGGTTTCCTGTCCGGCTCGTCGCGCCACGGCGGCGTGGCTTTGCGTGGGTCAAATGGGTCGTCTCAATCGAGACCGACGCAGCGCCGGGTTGGTGGCAGTCGCCCTTCCCATTACAGTGAGCGCGAACTTGCGCCATCTCCAGTCTCAGAGCTCGCTCCCGGCTGCCGGCAAGAACGGACTCCTCCTCAGCCCTCTGGCGAGGAAGCTCCGCCTCGAGCCGGATCATCGAGTCGCGATCCTCAACGCGCCGGAGGGATATATCAATCGCCTTGCGCCGGGACCGACGGAAATCAGCACAGACCTGCAACCCACTGATTCTTTCGACGCCGTCCAGCTATTCGTCAACGGGGTCGAGGATCTGCGCTCTATGGGGGCGGCTGCAATCCGAGCAGTCAAGCCTGACGGCATCTTGTGGGTGACTTATCCAAAAGGCAACAAGACGCGCGGCGTCACTGACCTGTCGGCGTCGCCCTGGTGGATCAAGCGTGATGTGCTTGGGGAGATCACGTCCGAAGTTGGTTACAAGGCTGTGGCGTTGGTGAAGATCGACGATGACTGGACAGCGCTCCGATTCATCCGCTTAGCCGCACCGGCTTCGCTCGACGGCAGTGCATAGTATTCGCCGTGCCGGGACTGTTTGAGGAGGCGAAGCAGCCAGTTCGGGGCGCGCTTGGGGGCAAGGTCGCAGTCGTCACCGGCGGCGGCAGCGGGGTCGGCAAAGCAATAGCGAAAGCGCTGGCGCGCCAGGGCGCAAACCTAGTGGTCGCGGACTTCGACACGCCTCGAATGGAGAAGACCGTCGAGGACGTGCTCAAGCTGGGCACCTGCGATTCGGCGATCGCGCTGTCGACCGACATCCGCAGCGACACCTCTGTGCGCGCCCTGGTGCGCGACTCCATCAAATCGATGGGCAGGGTCGACATCCTGGTCAACGCCGCGGGCGTGCTCCTGCAGGGCAAGCTCGACAAGATATCCACGCATGACTGGACCTGGATGCTGGAGACCAACCTCCTGGGACCCGTGCGGACAGTCACCAACTTCCTGCCCCACATGATCGAGCACGGGTCCGGCCACCTGGTCAACGCCGTCTCCTTCGGCGGACTTCTGCCGGGTGACCCGATGACGATCCCGTACGACAGCGGGCACGCGGCTCTGGCGGCCTTCACGGAAGGCCTGGCGCGCCAGCTCAAGGGCACGGGGGTGTTCGTGTCCCTTTACTGTCCCGGCTCGAAGAGTCAGCGCATCGGACAGAACACACGCTCCCGCGGCATCGGCCGCTGGTTGAGCCCAGCAGACCAACCGGAGGATGGATCGCGACTCCTTGACCCGCTGGTTACCGGGCTCATCGAGTCGATGCACCACCCTCGATTCCTGATCCTCGGCAACCCTGACGATTGGCCGGCGCTGCAGCGCCGCTGGGATCACATCGACGTCGCCGAAGCAGGCAGGAGCGCGGACAAGGTCACCCAGCACTCGTGATCTTTCCGGCCTTTGGGAACGACCTTCTGTCCAGCATCGGCATCTGCGTCGGGGCGGCCGCTTTGCTCGCGCTCATCGGCTGGCGCCTGCGGCAGCCTTTGATCCTTGCCTACCTTGTAACAGGGGTGGTCATCGGTCCCAACGTCCTCAATTTCGTCAAGGACCAAGCCAGCATTCAGACCGTCGCCGAGATTGGGCTGATCCTCCTGCTGTTCATCATCGGGCTGGAGATCGACCTCAAGAAGCTGGCGTCGGCCGGCGCTCCCGTGCTCCTGACCGGCGCCCTGCAGGTGCCGATTTGCATTGCACTCGGGTGGGGCTTCTTCTATGTCGTCGGCGTGCGCAACACATCAGGGGACTACTCCCTTCTGTATCTCGCCGCCTGCATGAGCCTGTCGAGCACACTCGTGGTCGTCAAGCTCCTCTACGACAAGTTCGAGCTCGACACGCTGCCGGGACGAGTCACTCTCGGCGTGCTCGTGATCCAGGATCTTTGGGCGGTCGGGATGCTCGCCGTGCAGCCCAACCTGTCCAACCCAGATTTCTTCCCCCTTGCGTTCTCGCTGTTGAAGGGCGCGCTTCTCGTTGTCGGCGCCCTGAACATCTCGAAGTACATCCTTCCCTACCTGTTCCGCGCGGTGGCCAAAGCACCGGAGCTGGTACTGGTCAGCGCCCTGGCGTGGTGTTTCTTCCTTGCGGGTGTTGCCCAGGCGATTGGCTTGTCGCGCGAGATGGGAGCGCTCATCGCCGGAGTCAGCCTGTCGACTTTTCCCTACAACCTCGACGTCATGGCCAAAGCAGTCAGCATCCGCGACTTCTTCGTGACCCTCTTCTTCGTCGCGCTGGGCATGCAGATCCCCGTCCCGAGCCTCGAGGATCACAACGCGCTCGCCCATTTTGCAGGACTGCTCGGGCTCTCACTCGCCGCTTCGGCATTCGTGATTTTGAGCCGGTTGTCGGTGGTGCCCATCCTGTACGCGTTGCGCCTGGGTCACCGGGCCAGCCTGATTCCGGCGATCAACCTCGCGCAGGTGAGCGAGTTCTCAATCGTCATCGCATCGCTCGGGTTGACTCAGCCCCATCCACAGATCACCACCGACATCGTGACCGTGGTGATCATCACGTTCGCGCTGACTGCGGTGGTCTCGACCTACATGATCAACTCGAGTCACGCCGTTCAGAAGGTGCTGAGCCGCGCTCTCAAAATTCTTCGGGTGAAGGACCTTGACTCCGCAACGGAGGCCGAGCCGAAGCCAGAGGGACGGCAGGAGACGGTGGTGTTCCTCGGTTTCTTCAGGGACGCGAGCTCGATGTTGCACGAATTCGAGCACGCGGGAGACACCGCAGCCGACAAGGAGTTTCTCAGCAAGATCCTGGTTATCGACTTCAACCCCAGCGTGATGCGTGAGCTTCGCAATCGAAAGATCAGCTGCATCTATGGCGACATCGCTCACGCGGACACCTTGCGTCACGCTGGAATCCAGGATGCAAAGCTCGTCATATCGAGCATCACTGATGACATCCTGCGGGGGACCAACAATCTGAGGATGCTCAAAAACATCAGGGCGGCGTGCCCAAACGCGCGCGTGATGCTCACCACCGAGCACATACCGCAGGCACTCTCCTTCTACGCCGCCGGCGCCGACCTGGTGTACCTGCCGCGGCTTCACTCGGCGCCGCAGATCGCCGCCATGCTGAAGCAGGGCCTCGAAGAGGGCTTCGACAAGATCCGCGCCGCGGAGCTCGAGCGCCTGGCCCAGCGGCACGAGGTCCTCGCCTAGCTCAGGGTGGCGCGAATCCTCGCCATCGCGGACGAGGTGGACGAGGGGCTCTACACCGACAAGCTCGCTCGATTCCGTCCCGACCTCGTGCTCTCATGCGGCGACCTGCCCTTCGACTATCTCGAGTACGTGGTCAGCCGGCTGGATGTCCCGCTCGTCTATGTACCCGGCAACCATGACCCCGAGGTCCGATCAGCGGATCCGACGTGGGCCCCGCTACGAACCGAGAGCCCACTGCCGGGGCCCCAGGGTTGCGATAACGCCGACGGCCGGGTCGTCGTCGCCGCCGGCCTTCGCATTGCGGGCCTTGGCGGCTCGATGAGGTATAAACCCGGCCCGAACCAGTACTCGGATGCGGAGATGCGATGGCGGGCTCTCAGCCTCGAGATGCGCATCAGGCTCAACCCGGCCAAAGGCGCGCGGAAGGTGGACGTGCTGCTGACCCATGCCCCGCCACTTGGCTGGGGCGCCCCCGACGATCCGGCGCACCGCGGCTTCGCCGCCTTCGTCAGGCTGGTCAAGGATTTGACGCCGAGGCTGCTCATCCACGGCCACCTGCATCCCTACGGCCGGGCCCAGGTGGAACGCAAGCTGGCCGGCACGCAGATCATCAACGCGGTGCCCGCGCGGCTCATCGAGCTTTAGAGGGGGAGCCGGCGGCCCGCACCCTCGGCGAGCGCACGCGCATAGACAAGGCTCGCCGCGGCAGCGTCCTCGACCGCATGCCCCGTGGACTTGTAGAGGGTGAGGTCGTGGTCCGAGGTCCGGCCAGGTTTTGTCCCGGCCAGCACCTCGCCGACCTCGGTGATCCGGCTCAGAGCGATCCCCTGGAGGTCATGAGCTCCCGCGGGAGGCGCGTTGGTGGCGGCTCCCCGCCATTCGACGAACACCTTGGCCGCGGCCACCGTCTCGGGATCGATCTCCGGGCCGAAGGTGCCTCCTACCGAGCTGACGTGCGCTCCCTGCTTCAGCCACTCGCGGCGGATGACAGGCTCCCGCGCGTCGGTGCAGCACGCGACGACGTCAG
This sequence comes from Candidatus Dormiibacterota bacterium, assembly GCA_036569925.1. Taxonomy (GTDB): domain Bacteria; phylum Chloroflexota; class Dormibacteria; order Dormibacterales; family Dormibacteraceae; genus Palsa-872. The sequence continues at coordinate 152 of DATCPU010000039.1, read as the reverse complement.
CCCCCCGCACCGCCTCCTCGAACGAAGCTGCGACGCGCGCCATCGGGTGGCGTCCGGCGAGCTCTGACGCCTTCGCATGGTCGCGCGACGCCACACGAATCTCCTTGAAATCGCGCACGTGGGTGAACGTGTCGAGGTGTGAACCTCCCTGC
>DATCPU010000038.1:0-12789 GCA_036569925.1 Candidatus Dormiibacterota bacterium | reverse complement strand
GTAGAGGGCAGGCCGGTGGCGGTCAGAAAACGCCACAGGAGACCCAACACGATCCCCACCAGGAGGTTCGCGGCGGGGCCTCCCAGCTCGTGCACAAGGCGCTGCCGCACCGAGCTGATCCGGTTCGGCTGCACCGGCACGCGCCTGCCCCAACCGACAAGCGCGATGAACACGGCAATGACCCCGAGCGGATCCAGGAAGCGGCGCGGATCGAGCGTGAAGTAACCGAAATACCTGACCGAGCGATCGCCCTGGAAATAAGCGGCGGCGGCGTGACCCATCTCATGGACTGGAATGGCAATCAGCAGAGCGGGCACGAGCACCAGCGCCGCCAGCACGAAGGCGACGAAACCGTTCACTCGATGGGGATCTTGCCCACGCGTCTGGGTGAGCGGCGGTGAGGAGTGCGAGGCGAGGTGGCTCCCGACCGCGGCCGACCGGGCGGAGGCGCTGTCACACGGTTTTCGTAGATCAACATGAGCGCGGTTATCAGCTCACGCTGTGCGTTGAGCAGATGCACTTGCGCCGAGGGCGGCACCATGTCCGATACGACATGGGTCACACGAGAGCCGAGCTCGTTGATCAGCTCGATCAGCCGCTCCCCATCGCGCGTCATGGTTTCTCTCCTTTAACTTTGCGACCCGCAGCGGTCTCCCCAGCTGTCCCCGATTCGGGGCGCCGCGCAAACCGCACACGTAGCTCGCCATCTGTGATTGTGGCTCCGGCCGTATCGCGCTTGGCGAGCACACTCGGGAGTGCGATCTCGCGACGGTAGTTGCCCATCGTCACGTACAGCTCGCCGTTGTGGCGGCTGAGGTCCACGTTGGAGCGATCGGCAAATGGCACTTTTAATGTGAGCACGTAGTCCGAGCCGTCCTTGTCTATCCTCTGCGGGCTGGTCGTGGCGAAGAACTCCGCCGGATCGCGCTTCCCATACGTCGCTTGCGCCATACGAAGCAGCATGGTCTCGCCCACGACCTCCTGGTCGAACAGTGGCACGTTGAGTATCGGGATACCGACGAATGACTGCTCGACCTCAACCTCGTAGCGCTTGTGAATCTGCTGCCATTTCTTGAAAAGCTCGTCGTGCACCTCTAGCGGGAGCAGCCGATTGACGACCACTGCGTCGGTCACGTAGCCGAACAGGCTGAGATAGCTGTATGCGCGCTTGGCCTCTTTGACCACCATCTTCTCGAGGTTCAGAACGATCCGCACCGTCGTGATCGCTGGATCCGTGAGCACCTTGCGCATCCCGCCCAGGTCCAGGAGAAGGTCTTTCAATGATGCAAAGACCTCATCGGATGGGAGAGGGATGCCCATCATCGGCTGAAGTACCGGGCGCGCCACGCGCATCGCGCGCCGCTCCCACGGATAAATCTTGTCCAGCCACCACTTGGCCGCATCTGGAAATGTGAGGAGCTGCAGGGTCTCGCCAGTAGGTGCGCAGTCGACGATCAGGACATCGTGCTCATTGCGCTGTGCGTAGTGCTTGATCCACATCAGGGAAGCGATCTCGTCCATGCCCGGCGGGTTGGCGACCTCCTCGGCCACGACCTCATCGAGTCCCTGGGTCGCGAAAACCTCGACGGCGTACTCGTGCAGCTTTGCCCAATGACGCTGCATCTCGTGCAGGGAGGAGACTTCGTGCGCCCAGAGGTTCTTGGAAATCGGAGTGAGATCAGTGCCGAGCTCGGCGTCGAACGAGTCGCCCAAAGAGTGAGCCGGGTCTGTGCTCATGACGACCGTGCGGTAGCCGGCACGCGCGCACTGGACCGCAGTGGCGGCGGCAACCGACGTCTTGCCGACTCCGCCCTTGCCCGTAAACAGGATCACCCTCACCAGGTGAGTGTATCGATGATGGGAAATGTGGCCCGACGTCACCGGCGACCGGGTTACTTGATGACCAGGGGCACTGCGAATGAGCCGACGGCAAGTAGAACGATCATCGCCGCGCCGACCACGAGAAGTCGGACGAGGTCCTTGGTGAAGTAAGGAACGCGGTCTAGAGGGATCGCGGGGTCGCCCGACTCGATGACACGCTGGCCGCCGCGCTGCTTGACCACCTGGTTGCGCGCGCCCAGCGACATCTCGACAGCACGCACCACCGCCTGGTCGCCACCGACGCGCGCCTGCGACACGCTCTGGCGCGTTAAAGGGACGCCGGGGGCACCGGGTGTGCCGGCCGCTCTCACTGGGGGGCGGAACTTGCCGCGCGCCTTCTTCTTGCTCTTGCGACTCATACCGGTCGAGTTTAGGGGGTCGAGGACTCACACCGAGGCAGGTGCCTGGTTGAGCCCGAGAGCAGGCAGGCGGTAGTGGAGCGTTTGGTGCGTCGTGGAGTGCGATTCTTGCGGGGATCCGCCTGCCTGTCGTTGGGCCGTGGGACTCAACCGAGTGAGACGTGGGCTACGACATATTGTGTCCCGCGCGCAGTTATACCGCTGAATGTAGGGACTGTCAAGTCTTTCTCGGCCTTTTCACTCGGAGGGCCCGAGCCCTGCCCTGCCGCTATTTGAGAGACGATGTACCACTATGCCGGGCCTGCCGAATCGACCGCCGCCCGGCGCGGGCAGTCAATCGTTCGAGCCCGCGCCGCCGAAGCCACCCGCCCAGGTCCAGCCCGGAGGGTTGCGCTGGCTGCCGTTCATCTTCGCTGCGGGTGCGGTTTTCTGGCTGGTGCAGCTCGCGCAGTTCGCGGCCATCGTCGCCGCCCCAGCCGGACGTGACCAGCTCCACCAGGCTCTGGTCCAGGCCGGGGTAAAAGGTGACATCTCGACTCTCATGATCATCGAAGCGATCCTCGTCTTCTTCTTCGTAATCGTTGCCGCGATTCTTCACGCCACCGCCTATTTCGGCCTGAAGGCGCGCAAGCCGTGGGGTTGGATTGCGGCTGTGATTGTCGCCGCGGCCTGGTCGCTGCTTCTCGTCGGCATTCCAGTGCTGGTTCTTTTGATCAGGTCCAGCACGCGCCACGCGTACGGAATTCCTTAAGGCCTGTCACACAGGCTCGGGCTGCACGCGCAAACGGATCGGTCCCAGAAGAATCCAGAAGCCGGCGAGAAGTGAGACGCCGATACCTGCGTACAGAGCGGGCACGATGCCGTAAGTGCTCCCGATGATCCCGCCGATGAAAGCGCCGATCGGATTCGTACCCCAGATGATGGTTCGCACAGTTGCGTTCATGCGGCCCTGGACGCGGTCGGGGACAATCGCCTGGCGAAGGCTCACCTGGTTGATGTTGTACACCGGGTTGACAAAGCTGCCGACGAACATCGAAGCAAAAAGGAGTGGGACCGCAAAGCCGTACTGGGCCAGGGGAACGAGGATCAACGACAGCCCTCCCAGCAGGATGGTCACAAACAGCGTGGGCCCGAGGCCGATTCGCCGCGGGATCCATGCCGCCATAAATGCGCCCAGCAGTCCGCCGACCGCGCCGGCGGCGAAGACAACGCCGACGGTTCCCGGGCTCAGGTGCAGCACGCGATAGGCAAAGATCAAGAAGACGGCAAAGAAGAGGTTCGACCCCAGGTTGGAAGTCGATGTGCTCCCTGCGATCTTCCAGATGGTCGAATTACCGAACACGACGCGAATTCCTTCCCACATCTCGACGAAGAAGCCGCGACGGCCCGATTCGCCCGTCGGCGAAGCAGTTGGCTCGGCGCGCGATATCCACAGCAGCGAGACGACCGATATGAGAAAGGATCCGGCGTCCGCGGCGACCGCCCGCGCCGGACCGATCAGCTGAATCAGGAAACCACCCAGCGCCGGCCCCGCCATCTGTGCCACGGAGCTCGTCACTTGCAGTTTCGTATTGCCCTCGATGAGGTCGGCTCGCGGAATCAGAGAGGGCAGGTAAGACTGGTACGCCACATCAAAGAAGACAGTGCCTACCCCGGTGATCAAGGCCACGGCATACAGCTGCGGCATCGAGAGCGTGTTCAGTGCGAACGCGATCGGCACGCTGGCGAGGGCCAGCAGCCTGCCCACGTCGCAAGCGATCATGATCGGCCGGCGGCGCAAGCGGTCGACGTAAACGCCCGCCACGAGGCCCAGCACGGGAAACGCCAGGTTCTCGCAAGCTGCAAGCAGCCCAACCTGAAAAGGCGTCGCGCCAAGCACTAGAATCGCCACCGTTGGCAGGGCCAGTAGGCTGACCTGGCTGCCGATCTCGCTGATCGCCTGCCCGCTCCAGAGCTTGTGAAACTCGCCGTCGCGCCACAGTCGTCCCCCGAACATGGGGGGTTATTTTGAGGGCTCGGCCGATCGGGTCGGCAAACCTCGCCCCCTCCTACACTTCGGTGGTCAGCTCCGCGTACTCCTCCTCGCTGATCAGCTCATCGAGCTCGCTTGGGTCTTCGATCCGGACACGCAGCAGCCAGCCCGTTTCATAGGGCTCCGAGTTCACGAGGTCGGGATTCTGAAGCGCTTCCGCATTGACCTCGATCACCTCACCGCTGATCGGCGCCTGGATCGGGGACGAGGCATCGTCTGACTCGAGATGGCCCATCCGGCGCCTCGCCCGGAGGATGTCGCCGAGGTCAGGGAGCTGGAGCGACGTGATGTCGCCCATCTGGTCCCGCAGGTAGTCGCTGAGGCCGAGAACCGCCTCTGCCCCTTCGACTCGCACCCAAACGTGAGCCTCGCTGTAGCGAAGCTGGGCCATACCTAAATAATGGATCAGCCAGAGCGGCCTGGCGAGGCAATTTTCGACTGGGCGGCCCAAACCGCAAGTCCCGGGTCACCCGGCCCGTTAGACGGGAAATGCGCTATGTGCTGCTTCTGATCCTGATCGGCCTGCTGGTGTTCCTGTCAAACCAGCTGTGGATCCTATTCATGGGAGCTGCGCTCTTCTAGCAGCCCAGTTCCGAGGGGGAGGCGTGCTCCCCCCGCGCTCTGATTTCTAACAAACTAGCCCGGCGTCTAGGCCGGATTTACTCCGGCCGTTATCCGGCGCGCACTACCAAACACTCCAAGCGCGGTGGCTAACCGGTGCGGGTTCCGCGGGGGAGGCCTGCTTCCCCCGCGCCTTAGTTGGTCTTTCCGATTCTGAAGAACACGACGTCGCCGTCTTTTACGCGGTAGTCGCGGCCCTCGACGCGCAGCTTTCCCGCCCCGCGTAGCGCTTCCATCGATCCGGCTGCGACCAGCTCGTCCACCGATGTCACCTCGGCGCGGATGAAGTGTTTCTCGAAGTCGGTATGGATCTTGGCAGCGGCGACAGGGGCGGGCGCGTCCTTCTCACACGGCCAAGCCCGCACCTCAGGCTCTCCCGCAGTGAAGTAGGTGATGAGGCCGCCCGCTTCCCACACCGCTCGCGCGATCCTTCCGAGACCCGACTCATCGATGCCGTAGCCGGCGCGCATCTCGGATTGCTCGGCGGGGTCGAGCTCGCCCAGCTCGGATTCCAATCGCGCGGACAACACGATGGCCGGAGCCCCCTCCGCCTCGGCGAGCTTCAGGACCTTGGCGGCGGGCCCTCCCCCAGCAGGCAACAACTCTTCCGCGGCGTTGGCGACGTAAACCGCGGGCTTCATCGTCACCGGAAAAACGCCCATCAGCAGTGCGCTCTGATCAGGCTCGACCTGGAGCGTGCGCAGCTCTTTGCCCCCGTCCAGATGCTCCTTGGCGATGGTCAAGACGTCGTGCTCGCTCTGCGCGTCCTTCTTTCCGGCGCGCGCCTCTTTGGCAACGATCTCGAGCCTCCGCTCGACAGATGCGAGGTCGGCGAGCACCAGGTCGAGGGCAAACTCCTCCAGCTCCGCTGCGGGATCCGGGTCAGGACCGAAGCAACGCGCCACCTTGACCAGGACGTCCGCCTGGCGCGCAAACGCCACGCGCTGAGCGCGACTCCCTGGCGGCGTGTCCTCGACACGGACCTGGGCCGGCGTGACCTTGAGGGGCTTGACCGCGGCCGCCAATCGATCCAGGCGTTGGTCTGGCACATCGACCATGCCGACGCCGTCCGCGCCACGTCCTGACGTCAACGCGTTGAATAGCGTGGTCTTGCCCGACCCGGCAGGGCCGACTATCGCAACGTTGACTGGCAATCTAGAGGTCCAGAGGTAGAGGTCCGGCAGGAGATGCCGGCCGGACCTCTCAAAGCTTTTCCAGCTCGAACGTCTTGTGAAGGACGCGGACGCCCTTCTCGACCTGGTCTCGCGCCACCAGGCAGGTGATGCGGATCTCGGAGGTGCTGATCATCTCGATGTTGATTCCCGCATCTGCTAGCGCGCGGAACATCCTGGCGGCGATACCGGGCGTCCCGAGCATGCCGGTGCCCACTATCGACAGCTTCGCTATGCCACCAGCAGACGCAATGCTCCTCGCACCTATCTTCTTGAGCGCCGACCTGACCAGCTTGACGGCAGCCTTGAGATCTGACTCCGCGACCGAGAAGGTGAGGTCGGTATGTCCGGAACGCCCGATGTTTTGCACGATGACGTCCACCGATATGCCGGCCTTACCGAGCGGCTCGAAGATCGCCGCCGCTACGCCGGGCCGGTCTGCGACACCGAGCACCGTGATCTTGGCGACGTTGGTTTCCTGTGCGATCCCGCGCACGCGTTGTCTTTCTTCCATCGGTACCTGGGCGACGATCATGGTACCCACGCTGTCGTTGAAGCTCGAACGGACGTGAATGGGAACGCTGTACAGCTCGCCGATCTCGACCGCGCGGGGGTGCATCACGCGAGCGCCAACGGCTGCCAGCTCTAGCATCTCGTCATAACGGATAAAGGCGAGCTTCCGCGCGTTCCGCACGACTCTGGGGTCCGCGGTGAAGATGCCATCGACATCCGTGTAGATCTCGCACGAATCAGCCTTCAACGCGGCGGCCAGAGCCACCGCGGTGGTGTCGGAGCCTCCTCTCCCGAGCGTTGTGATCTCGAGGCTCTCCGTCACTCCTTGAAAACCTGCGACCACCGGTACCTTGCCCTCGCGAAGCGCCTCGAGGATTCGGCCGGGATTGATGTCCTGGATGCGAGCTCGAGAATGCTGGGCGCTCGTACGCACACCCGCCTGCAGCCCCGACAGCGATATCGCAGCGACGCCCATGCCCTGGAGGCACATGGCCACGAGCGGGGCGGTGATCGTCTCGCCATTCGCCACGAGCATGTCCAGCTCGCGCGCCGGCGGCTCCGGGTTGACGCTCTGCGCGAGCGCGATCATCCGATCGGTGGTGTGGCCCATCGCCGATACGACCACGACGACCTGCTCTCCTCGTTTGACAGTGGCGGCGATACGGCGGCTGACCCGCCTGATGCGTGCGGCGGTGCCCACCGAGGTACCGCCGTACTTCTGGACGATCACAGAGTCCTGAACATCCCCTTATCTGTAACCCGGCTGACCAAGCCGCGACCATGCTGCGGAGCCGCGACCGCCATCGCCTTGGCGATCTTTGCGGCCATCGCCGGCGGGCAGAACGCAAACACGCTTGGACCCGCACCGCAGATGGCCGCGCCGTAAGCGCCCGCATCATCGGCAGCGTGGAGCACGTCCTGCGTCCACGGATAGAGGTGCAGGCGGTGCGGCTGGTGTAGCCGATCCTTCATCGCTTGTCCCAGCAGCGATGGCCGTTTCGCCGAGATGGCACGCACGAGCAAAGCCGCGCGCGCGACGTTGAACACAGCAGCCTCGCGCGACACCTCGTCCGGCAGAACGGCGCGCGCCTTCTCAGTCGGCACGGGCGCATGGGCGATAAACAGCGCAAGGCCCCATCCAGGGTTCGGCAGCTTCTCATCGAAGGTGTCCGAAACTATGCGGATTCCGCCTGCTGCCGCCGCGGCCACATTGTCTCGATGGCCCTCGTCTGCCCCGGCGTCGATCACATGGCTCTTGACGTCCCACGGGCTGGCCAGCGCCGATGCCGCCAGGCGCGCCGCCGCGCTGCTCCCAAGCCCGACTCCCATCGGAATCTCACTGCGCACGCGACCTTTCATGGCGAGGTGGGAGAAGGGGTTGACGTGCGACATTAGGTATTCAGCGCCCTCTCCCTCGTAATCCCAGGAGGGGAAGTCGGCGGGATTCGCCTCAACCTCGAGCCACAGGTCGATGGCCATGGCCATGGAGTCGAAGGCAGGGCCCATGTTGGCAATCGAGGCGGGGACGCGGACTCTCATAGATTAAATCCCAACATCTAACCTCTCTCCCCACGGGGGAGAGAGCCTGAGAGAGGGCCTTTTTACCAGGCTCATAACTTCAAGACCTTAGCGAGTGTGCGCGCATCTCCGTCGAGCTCGATTGGCGGCTCGACGTTCTTAAGTGCCGCGTCGGGATCTTTGAGACCTGATCCGGTCAGCACGACCACTGCGATGGCGTCCTTGGCGATCTTGCCTTCGCGCACTAGACGGAAAAGAAGGGCTAGGGGAGCCGCCGACGCCGGCTCGGCGAACAGCCCCTCGCTGCTCGCCAGCTGGACCTGGGCGGAGAGGATCTCGGTATCGGTGACGGCCGCGATCATGCCACCTGACTCGTCGCGTGCGCTGGTCGCCCCCTCCCACGAAGCCGGGTTGCCGATCCGGATCGCCGAAGCAACCGTCTTCGGCTGAGCCACCGGATGGCCGTTCACGATCGGTGCGGCGCCTTCGGCCTGAGCCCCCACCATCCGGGGCAGCCGGGTCGACCGCCCAGCGGAGTGGTACTCGCGGAATCCTTTCCAGTACGCCGTGATGTTGCCGGCGTTGCCGACGGGCAGGATCAGGTAATCCGGCGCGTCGCCCAGCGCGTCGACGATCTCGAAGGCGGCAGTCTTCTGACCCTCGATGCGATTGGGGTTCACGGAGTTCATCAGCGCCACGTTGTAGCGGCCTGTGAGATCGCGGACCGTGTCCAGAGCGGTATCGAAGGTGCCCTTTAGCGCGATCACCTTGGCCCCGTACATCAGTGCCTGTGACAGCTTGTTCATCGCGATCTCGCCCGAAGGCACGACCACGATCGCTCGGACTCCGGCGCGCGCGGCGTAAGCGGCCATCGACGCGGATGTATTTCCAGTCGACGCGCACATCAGCACCCGACTTCCCGCCTCGAGGGCCTTCGCCACGGCCACGACCATGCCGCGGTCCTTGAATGAGCCAGTCGGATTCAGACCCTCGTACTTGAAGTACAGGCTCTTTAGCCCGAGGGCGCGACCGATGTTGCGACTTGGCACCAGCGGGGTCGAGCCTTCGTGGAGGTCGATCTCGGGAGTCGCGGGCCCGACTGGCAAGCGCTCGCGGTAGCGAGCGATTACTCCCATGGACGGTCAGAAAACTCGGAGGAAAGACGATACCGCGTGCACCGGTTCCAGCTTCGCAATCGCAGCGCGCGCTTTCTGCAGGCTCGCCTCGCTCGAGGGGTGCGTGGTCACCACCAGCTCCGCTGTTCGCTCCTGCACCCACGCGTCCTTCTGAATGAAGCTCGAGATGCTGACGCCCTCCTCCGCATACACCTGGCCGATGGCCGCCAGTACGCCGGCGCGGTCGTCGACCCGGATCCGGTAGTAGGCGCGGGTCATCACCTCCCCCATCGGGATCACGGCGACACGGTCGTCGAATGTGAAGGACGGGCGGCTCTGCACGCCACGGCGGATTGAACGAGCGAGGTCGATTAGATCCCCGACCACTGCGGAAGCGGTCGGCCGCCCGCCCGCACCCTGTCCGACAAGCAGGACCTGCCCGACCAGGTCCCCTTCCACGAAGACCGCGTTCGTAGCGCCTTCGACCTGGGCCAGGGGATGCTCGAGCGGGACCATCGCGGGGTGGACGCGCGCCTCGATGCGGCCGGGATGTCGCTGAGTGTGCGCGATGAGCTTGATGGCGTAGCCGAGCTCGCGCGCATACCTGAAATCCACCGGCTCGACGCCCTCGATGCCTTCGCGAAAGATGTCCTCTGGACGAACCTTGATCTCGTACGCAATGGAGCCGAGGATGGCGAGCTTGTAGGTCGCATCGAACCCGCCCACGTCGTCGGTCGGATCGGCTTCCGCAAAGCCTGCCGCCTGGGCCTCGCGGACCGCCTCGTCGAGAGACAGGTTTGCCGCGGCCATCCGGCCCAGGACGTAATTCGTGGTCCCGTTGATCACGGCGGATAGTCGCTCGATGCGGTTGGCCTGGAGGTCAGTGCGAAATGTGCTGATCAGCGGGATGCCGCCGCCCACCGCGGCCTCGAAGTAGACGTCCACGTTCTTCTGGGCGGCAAGGTCGAGCAAGTCCGGGCCGTGCTTGGCCATCACGACCTTATTGGCTGTCACTACGTGCTTCCCAGCGCTGATCGCCCGCTCAAGGTAGGCGCGCATCGGCTCCTCCCCGCCGGCGACCTCGACGATGACGTTGATCTCGGGGTCATCCAGCAGATGCGCGGGATCGGTCGTGAGCAGCTCTTTGCCGACCTCGACTGATCGCGGCTTCGCCAGGTCGCGAACGAGCACCCGCCGCAAGCAGAGCTCGACCCCCGCGCGGCGAGCCAGCTGCGATTGCCATGTGAGCATTCGCTCGGCGACCTGCGTGCCCACGGTCCCGAGGCCGATCAGGCCGACGTTGAGGAGGCTTGAGGCCATCGGCGCTATTCTCCCTGCCGTGACCCTTGTGCTGCGCGAAGCCGATGTGGAGCGAGTGATCCAGATGGACCCGGTGATCGCCGCCGTGGAGACGGCGATGCGTGAGCTGGGTAGCGGTGTGGCCCAGAACGAGCCTCGCCGCCGAGCTTTCGCCCCGGGCGGCCTCCTGAACGTGATGTTCGCGTCTTACCCGGGCGGCGGTTGCACGGGGTTGAAGGCATATTCGGTGGCGGCGGGCCGCGTTCGGTTTCTCGTTGTTCAGTTCGGGTTGGACGGCTCCCTCCAGGCCCTCATCGAGGCTGACCTGATGGGCGCATATCGCACCGGTGCCGCCTCCGCCGTGGCAGTCCGAGCGCTCGCTCCACGAGGCGCGGACACTGTCGCTCTGATCGGCGCCGGCCACCAGGCCGTCACGCAAGCGCTCGCCATCTCTCGTGTCCTTGAGATAAAGGAGCTACGGGTATTTGCTCGCGATACCGCCCAGCGCGCTGCATTCGCGGCCGCGCAGGCCAAGCGCCTTGGCCTCAGAGTCACCGCCGCGACCAGCGCGGAAGCCGCCGTGCGCGGAGCCGACGTGGTGGTCACGATGACCACGAGCTCCGTCCCGGTGATCGAGGCGTCCTGGATTGCAAGCCATGCTCTGGTCGTTGCGGCCGGCTCTAACTTTCCAAATCGAACGGAGGTCCCTGCCGAGCTCGTGACCCTGGCGCAGTCCGTGATCGTGGATCAGCGCGAGGCGGCCCAGCTCGAAAGTGGCGACCTGATCCAGGCGGTGGCAGCAGGCAAGTTCGATTGGGACCGCGCCACCGACCTGAGCTCTGTGCTTTCCGGAACCTGGAAGCGGCCGGAGCAGCCCGGAATCACGCTTTTCGAGTCGCACGGTTTGGCGTTGTGGGACCTGGCCGCCGCCACGGTGGTGGTCGCTGCGGCGCGGGAGCGCGGGCTCGGGGAGGAGCTGGAGCTCTTCTAGCCGGCTACGGCTGGATGTGCCCTGGTATCGGTTGCGGGGCCAGAGCCCCGAGCCCTAGGGCGGAGCCGACCAGGTATGCCGCCACGAGGATGACCACCAAGGCCACGCTCGCCGTTGTATATAGGAGCCAGGAGGGCGGTCCCGTGCCGGCGATCCGGACCATCAGATCAGACCAATCGGGGCCCCGCCGCGGGCTCCAGCCGTCTACCGTGGTCCGGATCATCCGGCCAAGGTCGTCTTCGGAGGGTATAGCGGACCCTCCCTGTGTGGGTCTATCTTCCACGTAGGGCACCTTCATTACTGGAACGCTTCTGTTCCCAGTCTTGGTCGCTTCCAGTCGCTTTTCTCATGATCGCCACTGCTTTGGCGATCCTGGAGGCGACAGTACCGGCGGGAACGCCCAGCACCGACGCGATCTCCTCCCGGGTGAGGCCATCGTAGTAGTGGAGAATCACGGCCGCCCGCAGCTTCGGGCTGAGCGCGGTCAGCGCCTTCGTGACGACGTCTCTCGCCTCCGCCCGATCGTAGTCGCGGCGGTCGGGGGCGGTATAGAGGCGGGCGGGCAGGTAGCGGGCCAGCTTCTGCCGGCGCAGGTAGGAGATGGCGAGGTTGATCCCGATCCGGCGCAGCCACGCGCCGGGCGGAGCGGTGGGCGTGTAGCGGTCGCGGGCACGGTAGGCGCGGACGAAGGTCTCCTGGGTCAGGTCCTCCGCAGCTGCGGCATCGAGGACCACTGCGCGGATGGAGCGGTAGACGGACTGGTATTCCTGGTCATAGAGCTGGCGGAACTGGGTGGCGGGATTGAGCTCGTGCTTTGGCTCGTCCTTGCTCTCTGACACAGGGTAAGTGGGATGGGAAGTGTGGCCCGCCGGTGGCGGCAGGCGCCCCGACCATCGTGCCCAAATGGCGGTGCGAAACGCCGCCGAGGCAACCAATGGCGCCCGAATGGCGGCATTCCGTGTCGTTTGTTTACTTGATCCCGGCGCCGACGATCAGCTCAGTCCCAGCCTCGAACCCACCGTCGCTCTGGAAGGCGCGGAGCTCCTGCTCGATCTCCTCCCAAGCCGCGTCCTGCTCCGCGGCCGGCAAGCCGGCCAGCATCTGGCCAAGGGCGCCAAATGACTCCCTCTCGAAGCGAACGCACTCGGCTGCCGATTGGAGCTTCAACGGTGTTCGCACCGCGTGTGCGCGAATGTCCTTGAAGCCGGCGCGGCCGAGCGTGTCCTCCATCACGCCTGGAGCGCCAAGGCTGAACGGCCCCGGCATGCCTGGCGCCGGCGGCGTGAGC
>DATCPU010000037.1:0-3126 GCA_036569925.1 Candidatus Dormiibacterota bacterium | reverse complement strand
CAGAGGGACTGTCGACGTACCGGAAGTACCCAATCCCGAATCGAATGTTTCGCCGAGGCGGATGCGAAGCCTCGCTTTGGCGGCCGCCAGGCGCGAGGCCACGGTCCTCTCAGGGATCCCGATTGCAATGGCGATCTCTCGGTTGGTGAAGCCGTGGAGGTGGCGAAGCACAAGGGCTGCGGCTTGTTTGGGCGGCAGCGCCCGGAGCTCTCGAGTCAGGTCAGGCTGAATCACCTCGGTCGGATCCGCCTCTTTGGGACGGCCGAGGCGGCGGATCACCTCGGCGATCTCATACAAGCTCTCCCGCCGCCGATGCGTGAATGCAACGTTCAGCGCGATCCGGTACAGCCATGCCTCAGCCGGCGCCTCCTGCTTCCAGCTCTTCCACGCCTTGAAGGCACGGAGGTAGCCCTCCTGGGCCGCATCCTCGGCGGCGGCCGGATTGCGCAGTATCAACACGAGCGACGCGAACACTCGCTGATACGTGGCCCGGTAAAGGCGGTCGAAATCCTCCTTGACACCAGGGTGATACCGAAGATCGGCCGAGCTCTCGGAGCCCGCGGGGCGAACTTCAGCGGTTCGCGACAAGTTGCTCCAACGAGTCGACGAGCCGCGGTCCCGGCCGGTTGAAGTAGGCAGATCCATCAAGTACCACAACGCGGGCGGCGCCTACCTCGTTGATGTTAGTTTGCACCAGCGCAGCTTCCTCCAGGGCTCGATCCCTGTTGAATCCGCAAGGCGCCAGGATGAGCAGCTCTGGTCGTGCCGCGACGACGTCGGCCCACGACAGCGCCACGGACGGCACACCTGCGCGTGCCACGGGATCCTGGATTCCCGCCAATGTGAGCAAATCTGGCGTCCAGTGACCAGCCCGGTAGGGTGGGTCGATCCACTCGAGAAACACACCGCGAACCACCCCTTTACGTTTGGCGTCGCCTGCCGCAGCGGCGAGGCGAGTGTGCATGGCTGCCATGAACGGTTCAGCGTCGGCGCCACACGCAGTCGCGACCTCCTCTATGCCCGCGAGCACGTCGGCGAGCGTGTGCGGGTGCTGTCGGATCATGGGTATGCCCGCCAGGTCTTCCGCGACCTGGTCGGCGGACACCGCACAAACTCGACACACGTCCTGCGCGATCACCAGGTCGGGATGCAGATCCCGTATCGCGGCGGTGTCGACCTCGTAAAGGGAGCGACCTTCCGCCGCGGCCAGAGACACGGCGGCTTCGATGCCGCCGCTGTCCTTGTCATCGAGCCCCAGCGTGGATCTCGTGACGATGGGAAGCGAGGCGGCCTCCGGGGGATAGTCGCACTCGTGCGTGACCGCGACGAGCTGGCTGCCTAATCCCAGCGCAAAAAGGGTCTCGGTGGCGCTGGGAAGTAAAGAGACGATCCTCACGAGTTGACGGGAAGCTGCCTCGCCGCGGCCGCCCGGGTTCGCAGCATTCGGCGGGCTCTGATCACCTCGGCCACCGACCAGGCGTGCATCGGGCAGCCGGTCGCGCGGTGTGGTGCGTCACCGTCAGCTGTCTCGGAGACTGAGCCCAGGCCCCATTCCCACAGGTGCTGTTCGAGGCCGTCGAGCACTCCCGTGACAGGGACGCCGGTCCTGAGCGCTGCCTCGACGTATGGCCCGATCAGCCACGGCCAGACGGTGCCCTGGTGGTAAGCCGCATCCCGCTCGCTCACGCCGCCCCTATGCAGCCCGCGGTAGGCAGGGTCCGACGGACTCAGAGAACGCAGGCCCAGGGATGTCAGCAGCTCGGCGCCGGCCATTCGCACCAGGCCTGCTTCCAGCAGCGGGGCGTGGGGGAGAGAGATGGCCAGTAGGCAGTTGGGCCGCACCTGGAAGTTGTCTGGATCGACAACGTCGGCGCAGCCCGACGGGCCCAGGAAATGATGTTTGAACGACTCACGGGCCAGCTGCGCCAGCCGGCGCAGATCGGTGGTGTCGTGCTTGAGCCGGTCCTCCAGCGTGGCGACAGTAGCCAGGGCGTTGATCCACAAGGCGTTGATCTCAACGGCTTTGCCCGCTCGCTGCGTCACCGGCTGACCGTCGACGCGGGCATCCATCCAGGTGAGAGCAACGCCGTCGGCGCCCTGCCGTAATAGAGAGTCGGTGGCATCGACCTTGATGCCGTACCGAGTCCCTGCGAGGTGGTGCTCGATCACATCGCGCATGGCTGCAGACAGCTCCGCGGCTAGCTCGTGGTCCCCGGTCAGCTGGACGTGGCGGCCGACCGCGTGCAGGAACCAGAGCGTGGCGTCGGCGCTGTTGTACTCCGTCTCGCCGTTATCGCTGGTGTTGGCGAGCATTCCCTCCGACAAGGTTTGCGCGGCGCGAAGCAGCAGCTTGCGGCCCTCCTCGTGGCGACCTGTGTTGAGAAACAGACCTTCGTAGGACGTCATCGTGTCGCGCGACCATTCGCCGAACCACGGATAGCCCGCTACGACCGTCGGCCCTTCGACGATGAATTGATCGGCGGCGACCGCCAGCAGACGATCGACCTCGTCCACCGCGTGGGCGGTCGCGATCACGGCGCCGGAGCGATGCCTGGCTTTGGCGAAGATCGCGGCCGGGCGGCGCGGCGGAACACCCGGTGAGCCGGCCCACGCAACCAGCTCGTGGGTTTCGCCAGGCTCGAGGTCCGCGGCGAAGTGGCCGGCATGCCAGAGGTCTTCGCCGGCGCCGAGGCCGCGCTCGGCTTCCGCCCGGTAGTGGACGCCCCGGTACCACTCGCCGCCGGGCACGTAGCCCGCGCCGGCCACCCGGTACGCATCCTCGAACAGGAAGCCATCCGCGGCAACGGCGACCGCCGGCGCGCCGTTGGCGAATCGCTCGCCATGCACATCACGCCACGTGCACAGTGGGTGCAGCTCGAGGGAGACCTTGCCGGGCGCCCTGAGAACCCGGTGAACTATCGCGACCGAGGCTCGCCCGTGGTCCATGGCGATCTCGCGTTCGATGGCGACGTCGCCGACGATCCAGCGCCAGCGCGGCAAGCCTTCAATCAGCTCGAAGCTTTCGAGATGTACGTGGCCGGCCGGATCGATCGCACCCGACGACCACTCGTGGACGCCCAGCGGAATGCGGCGTTCCGCGACGATCAAGATCGGATCGATGGCCGC
>DATCPU010000036.1:0-5636 GCA_036569925.1 Candidatus Dormiibacterota bacterium | reverse complement strand
TTCCTTGACGCCGAAGGCCCGCCGCACTTCGCGATCGTGCTGCCGGAGACCAACGACCAGGGCGCCACGCTGGCCGCGGACAAGATCAGGCGGGGCATCGCCGCCCACGACTTCGCGACCGGCGGCAACTGGCAGCGGATCACCGTCAGCTGCGGCGCGGCCACCATCGGAGTCATGCCGCCGGGTGAGGAGGAGGCCGGCCTCATGAACCGGCGCGAGTACACGGGCAACCTTCTCCGCGAGGCGTACCACGCCCTGGAGGCAGGCCGCTCCGCGGGCACCAACCGCACCTCCGTGAGCGCCTTTCGCAGCTAGGCGGTAGTGCGGTTGGGGTACGGCACCCCTGGCTGCTTCCGTAGCATCACATTCGATTTTGGGCACCACTCGCGTCTATCTGATCCGCCACGCCGACGTCGAAAACCCTCGCCGGCTGCTGTATGGGCATCTGGACGGCTTCCAGCTCAGCGCCCTCGGGCGCGCGCAGGCGCTCGCCGTAGGCGATCGGCTGAGGACATCCGGCCTCAAGCGGATCGTGCACAGTCCCCTCGCCAGAGCGCACGAGACAGCCGAGCTGATCAACTCCCGACTCGCTTCGCCCGCGATCCTCGAAGCCGATCCCGAGCTGCGTGAAGCCGAGTTCAGCCGTTATCTCCAGGGCCTCCCTTACTGGCAGATCCCCGTCCGCCGCCCCCTGTGGTTCGTACACAAGGCCAAGCGGGGCTTGCTGCCCGGTGACGAGGCGATTGACGCCCTCGGTGGGCGCGTGCTCGAGGTGATGAAGCGGATCGCCCGCGAGCACCCGGGCGAGACGATGGCAGTCGTGAGCCACGCCGATCCCCTGCAAGCCGCCTGGATACTGCTCGACGGTCGCGCCCACAACGAGCGTGAGCTGTATCGCAAGGTGGTCGATCGTGCTGGTGTCCTCCAGGTCGACCTCGAAGGTGACCAGCCCGCCGCCTGGGAATACTTCCCGCCGCCGAAAGTCGCGATCCCCACAAGCGCCTTACCCTCTTGAACTTCCCGGACGGGTTCCTCTGGGGCACTGCCAGCGCCGCTCACCAGGTCGAGGGTGACAATCGCAACAGCGACTGGTGGGAGTTCGAGCAGCAGCCAGGCAGGATCGCGAACGGCGACTCTTCAGCGATCGCGTGCGATCACTACCACCGATACCGCGAGGATTTCGCCCTGCTCCGCGAGATGCAGCAGAACGCGCATCGGCTCTCGATCGAGTGGTCGCGCATCGAGCCGTCCCGGGGCGAGTTCGACTCGCGCCAGATCCGCCATTACCGCGACGTCCTGGGCGAGCTGCGCGAACAGGGCATGCAGCCGATGGTCACGCTTCACCATTTCACGAGCCCCCAGTGGTTTACGCGAAAGGGTGGTTGGGCGGCCCCCGGTTCCGCGCATGCGTTCATGCCGTTTGTTCATCGGGTGATCGACGAGCTCGGAGACCTGATCGGGCTCTGGTGCACGATCAACGAGCCGAACATCTACGGCGCGAGCGGCTGGGTCGTCGGCGATTTTCCACCCGGCCATCACGGCGACCTTGTGGGTCTATATCAGGTAACCAGCAATATGCGGCGCGCTCATGAGCTTGCTTACGGCGCCATCAAGCGCCGCTGGCCCGAAGCGATGGTCGGGCTTTCGCACCACAAGTTCCTCATGTTGCCTGCCACCGAGAAGCGACGCGACCTGTGGGCGACGAAAACAGCGCAGCTGGCGCTCGACCGGTGGCCCGTCGGTCCCGGCCGGTTGAGCAAGGTGGTGGAAGCCCCCAGCGACTTTGTTGGGATCGCCCATTACTGGGGCCAGATGTGCGCCTTCGATCCCCGCCTCCCGCAGCACCAGTTCATCCGGCGATTCAACGTTCCGGATACTCCTGTGACCGACATGGGCTGGACGTCCGACCCGACATGGATGAGGGTTGTGCTCAACGAGCTGAAGCCGCTTGGCAAGCCCGTGTTCATCACCGAAAACGGGCTGGCCAGCAATGACGACGAATGGCGTCAGCGCTATTTGAGAGACATCCTTTCGAACGTGGAGCTTGCGATCGACGATGGAGTCGATGTCCGCGGCTACTTCCACTGGACGAACATGGACAACTTCGAGTGGGCGCGTGGCTACGCCATGCGGTTCGGCCTCATCGATGTCGATCGCAAGACCCTGGAGCGCCGGATCAAGCCCAGCGGGAGGCTCTATGCGCGTATCGCGCAGGCCAACTCGCTCCCACTAGACTCAGGCCCGTGAACCGAAGGTCGGGATCGATCGCGGGGGTTGCGATTGTCCTGGGTTCCGCCTTGATGCTGTCGCTGGCCTGGGGTCTCCAGCACGCGGCTCTTCAGCGGCCTGCGCTTATCGGCAGCAAGGCCCCTCAACTCGCAATCCAGCTGTTCGACGGCAGCACGGTTTCCGTTTCGAACCTGCGCGGCAAGCCGGTTGTGCTCGATTTCTGGGCGTCCTGGTGCGTGAGCTGCGCCGAAGACCTGCCGATCCTCGCGAGCGCTTCCAACTCCCACCCGGGCGTCGCTTTCGTTGGCGCGGCCCTGCAAGACACCGCGGGCTCCCTTCAACAATTCGAGCAGCGGCATCCGCACCCTTATCCGGTGGGCCAGATCGTCGACGGCAACTACCAGTCATATGGAGTCGTCGCGCCTCCTGTAACGGTCTTCATCAATGCGCAAGGCATGGTCGTCGCATCGTTCGAGGGACCCCTCGATACGCCGACCATCGATCACTACCTCGGGCTCATCGCGTGATCCACGGGCTGAAGTGGGCGGCGCTCGGCGTGGTGGTGGCAGCGTGCGTCGGCTACCTCGTTTATTCCGCATCTGGCGGTTCGTCCGAGTACTACCTGACTGTGTCCGAGCTGCGCGCCCACGCGACCAGCGGTGACGTGCGCGTTGCCGGTGTCGTGCAGAACGACGTACAGCGCAGCGATGGCGGACTCCAGGTCCTCTTCACGGAGAAGGATGGCACCGCCTCGATTCCTGTCGAGTACCACGGCACTTTGCCCGACATCTTCCAGCCCGGGATCACCGTTGTCGCCGAGGGCCGGCTGGGAATAGACGGCATCTTCCACGCCCGCGCGGTCCTGGCGAAATGCCCCTCGCGCTTCTCGACCACTCCCTACACCCAGTGATCGGTTACCTCGGTGCGGGCGCGCTGCTGGCCGGGCTTGTGATGGCCGGGTTCTCGGTTGTGCTCTCCTTCTGGGCCGGCTGGCGTGAAAACGCGCTGTTCGTCCAGGTCGGGCGCAGGGCTTTCTACGCCAGCGCGGCGATGATCGCGACCGCTTCAGTCCTACTGGAGATCGGCCTCTTGTCGCACGACTTCTCGCTCGCTTACGTCGTCGAGCACAGCGACCTCTCGACGCCGCTACCCCTTGTCGCCGCCGCCTTCTACGGCGGCCAGGAGGGTTCGCTCCTCTATTGGGCGCTCGTGCTGGCGCTGCTCGGCAGCGCCTCCCTCGTCGCCAGCTCGTCGCTCGGCGTGCGCCTTGCCGCGTACGCGGCCGGGATCCTGGCCGCGATCGAGACCTTTCTGCTGGTGGTCCTCGTCGTCGTCGCAAGCCCGTTCGACCTTCTGTCCATCACGCCGCCAGACGGTCTGGGTCTCAACCCCGTCCTTCGTGACATGGGGATGCTGATTCACCCGCCGGTTGTGCTCGCGGGCTTCGCGTCTTTCGCCGTCCCGTTCAGCTTCGCCGCCGCCGCGCTCCTGGCGGGCCGGTCGGACGCTGCCTGGATTGCGCACACTCGCCGCTTCGCGCTGATGGCTTGGGCGCTGCAGAGCACGGGGCTCGTCCTCGGCATGTGGTGGGCCTACCACGTTCTTGGCTGGGGAGGTTATTGGGGTTGGGATCCGGTTGAAAACGTGGCCTTGATGCCTTGGCTGGCCACGACAGCCTATCTGCATTCATCGCAGGTTCAGGAACGGCGCGGCAGGCTTAAGGCGTGGAACTTCTCGCTTGTGATCGTCGCTTTCCTCCTGGTCATTTTCGGCACCTTCATAGTTCGCAGCGGTGTCGTGCCTTCGGTGCACACGTTCGCCGTGAGCGCGATCGGGCCGTGGTTCTTTGGGTTCCTTTTCGCTTGCCTCGTGTTCTCAATCGGCCTGCTGGCTTTCCGCGCAGGCTCGCTATCGAGGGCGACGCGGGCTGCACCTACGGTTTCTCGCGAGAGCGCCTTCGTGCTGCAGAACCTGCTGCTCATGGGAGTCATCGCGGTGGTGTTCTGGGGAACTGTGCTGCCGTTGGTCTCCGGCATGCTTGGCCAGGAGCGCGTGGTCGGAGCGCCCTATTACGAGCGCGCGGCCGGACCGCTGTTCGTGGTGCTCCTTGCGTTGATGGCAGCCGGTCCTCTGCTGCCATGGCGCCACGCGGGATCTTCATTGGTTCACTCGCTGCGGTGGCCGGTGGCCGCCGCGGTCCTGGTGGCGAGTGTCCTTTTCGCCGCCGGCGTGCGCTCGGTGCCGTCGCTAATTGCCATTCCGCTTGCCGCCGCCGCTGGGACGACATGCCTGGTCGAGTACTTGCGAGTGGGCATGAAGCTGCGCCGATCCGCCAAGGGCTGGGCCAATGCGGCCGCCGTGGTAATGAGAAAGCGCCGGCGGTACGGAGCCTACCTCGCACACCTCGGGATGGTCGTGCTCGTCGTTGGCGTCGCGGGATCACATTTCTGGCAACAGGAAAAAGATGTCTCCCTCAAGGCCGGCGACCAGGTGTCCGTGGCCGGCTACACGCTGACGTATACGGGCGCGCAGCAAAGGCAGCTCGCCGATCACATCGAGGTCGTCGGCGCCATGCGGCTGGGGGATCAGACGTTGGAGCCCGCGCGCGCCACCTACGCAGGACTTGGCGGGCAATCGCTAACGCACGCGGCGATAAGCAGCACTCCAATCGCTGACGTCTACGTCGTCCTTGCCGGCGTGAACGCTGACGGCTCGGCGTCGTTTCAAATCTTCGTCAACCCGTTGGTCATCTGGATCTGGGCGGGCGGCGCGATCATCATCCTTGGCGTGGTCCTCGGCAACGTGGGGGAGAGGCACCCGACGTTCGAGCTCCAGGTCGCCCGCGCGCCCAGCCCGCAGCCCGCATAGATGGCGCTGATCGTAGCGACGCTGCTCCTGTTCGCGGCCGGCCCGTTCGTGCTGTGGCCGCTGATCAAGACCCCGGCTGAGGGAAGCGAGCACACCAAGTGAGTGCGATCGTCGCCCACGAGCTCACTCAGCGGTTCGGTTCGGATGTCGCCCTCGACGCCGTCGACCTTGCCCTCGACCAGGGCGAGCACCTGGCGGTGCTGGGAGACAACGGCGCCGGCAAGACCACGCTGCTTCGCATCCTCGCCACCGCTGCGCGTCCAACCTCAGGCCGGCTCGAGATCTTCGGCCTCGACGCTGTGCGTGAGCGCAAGGCGCTTCGGGCGCGAATCGGTTTCGTCGCGCATGCGCCTGGGTTGTACCCCGCGCTGTCGGCGACCGAGAATCTCGAATTCTTTTGCGCGTTGCATGACATTGATCGCAAGCGAGTGACTGAGGCGCTGGCCCTCGTCGGACTGGCCGATGTCGCGCGGCGGCCGGCGGGGCGACTTTCGCGCGGCGAGCAGCAGCGGCTCGCAATCGGCCGCGCGGTCTTGCAC
>DATCPU010000035.1:0-10658 GCA_036569925.1 Candidatus Dormiibacterota bacterium | reverse complement strand
GCAAGCACGTCATGGACAACATGATCCTGCTATGCCGGCGCCACCACCGGATGGTGCACGAAGAGGGCTGGCAGCTGCTCATCACCGCCGAAGGCAACATCGTCGCGCTCATGCCGGACGGATTCGCTTTCGGACCATATCCGCCGTAAGGCGGCCAAGCTCGCCCAACGGCCGTCGATAAACATCGAGCCGACCAGGATGCGCGGGGCGTGGGATGAATGCGAATCTCAAGTGTCCGCGGACACTTGCGCGATCTTCCCGATCTCTAGAGAAGGGATCATCAGGCACTGATCGCAGAACGCTCCTGTGTCGCGACCCCAGGCCAGGGACCCTACCGTCGTCGCAACGCTGGGTCGGAAGCTGACCATGTCCACATCCACCGTGTCATGTGGATGCCGCTTGTCGACCCCGATCGTCCTCACCTGGATGCTGAGACAAAGTAGCCCCGGCGGGATTCGAACCGACATTCCCGATCTTCCCGCAATCAGGTTCGCCTAGGTCGCTCATGTACAGAGTTAGGCGCCACAACCAATTCCTCCAGACTGTGCGGTAAATGAGCCAGGAGGTCAGCCGCGACCAGTTCGCCTGGGGCCTCTCGAATGGCATCACCGTACTCACAATCTCAGGCGTTTTCTGGCTTAGCCTCGGCGCCTGGACGACCAGCTTCGGCGGCCTGTTTGTCGCGTTGCCTCCCATCCTGCTCGTCGGAGGGATTCTGATCTGGGCCAACGTAGGACTTCGCCGTCGCTTTCCGAAGTTCTCCCCTAGGAATCTCCGCGGAGCACCGAAGGGCAGCCAAACTCGGAAGATAATCCTGGGCTTCTACGCTGTCACGGCGGCCCAGTGGCTGAGCATCGTTATGGTTGGCGGGATTTGCACAGCCCTCAATCGCAGTGACCTAATCTGGCCCCTAATCGGGTTGGTCACCAGCCTCCACTTCCTGCCTCTCGGCTGGCTGTTTGGCGTTCGCCCTTACTACTTGCTTGCTGTCATCGGGACGGTGATCACGCTGGTCTCGATCGTAGGTTTCACAGATGGGTTGAGGCTCGTGGCCGTAGGCCTTGGGCTGGGCCTCCTCATGATCGCAGGCGCTACTTATCTAATTGCGAATGCTGACTCCCTGGTTGGCGCGGGTACGGTTCCACCTTCGCAACCGGCATCGGGAAAGTAGCCCCGGCGGGATTCGAACCCGCGATCTCAGCCTTGAGAGGGCTGCGTCCTAGGCCACTAGACGACGGGGCCGCGTCGTGAAATTGCGTCCGGACGGACGCAACATGCTACCAAGATCATTGTCGCCCAACGGCCAGGGCGCGCCGTGCTCGTCCCGCCAGGTACCGCTCGACCCCAAAGGCCGCCAGCGCCACGACAAAAACAGGCCAGGCCAGCGATTGCACGTGGTATGACAGCCCACCGCCGAGCGAAAGCGCCAGCCCGCTCAGCACGAGCGCCAAGGCGACGCGCCGGTGTCGGTTCGGGGACGCCGCGAGTGCCTGGTACGAGTGCTCGCGATGCCCGATCCCGATCCTGCGCCCTGCCCGCGCCAGGCGCACCAGTGTCTCCAGCGGGTCGAGCAGAAACAGGGTGAGGCCGACGGCCACCGCAAACATGGCCATCGAACGCCCGAACTGGGGCGCGAGCAGTGGGAGCCCAGCGATCGCGAACCCCAGCGAATAGCTCCCCGAGTCCCCCAGAAAGATCCGAGCCGGCGGGCTGTTGAAGAGCAGGAACCCGAGGCAAGCCGCGGCGAGTACGACCCCCAGCTCCACCGCCCCCGCGGACCAGATGCCGATCATGGCTCCCGCACAGCTGGCGAAACCCTGCCCGCCCGCCAGCCCGTCGATCCCATCCATAAAGTTGTAGAAGTTGGTCACGGCAACCAGCCACAGCACCGCGAGCGGCAAACCCACCCACCCGATCGGCAGGTCAAGCGGCGGCGGCAGAGGCAGCCTGTCGACACCTCCGACCACCCCGACCACCGCCACCGCCACCACCAGCTGCACGAGCAGGCGATACCGAACCGGGACCGAGCGCCGATCGTCGACGACGCCCAGGGCCGCCAAGATTCCTGTCCCGACCAGCAGGATGCCGAGGTTTCGATCCAGAGAGATTCCGGCGGCGGTCAGGTAAATGACTCCGACCGCTACCCCGGCGACAATCCCAATGCCACCCCCACGGGGTGTCGGCGAAAGATGAGAGCTGCGCTCGTTCGGTACGTCGATCAAGCCAAGGCGCGTGGCGTTGCGGGAAACCAACCAGACGGTCCCGGCCGCCACACCGAAGCCGAGCACCGCGGCCACCGCGAAGGCGGTGATCACGAAGCTTTGCGCTGGGCAACCACTTCGAGTGCCGCGGTGGCGAACGACCTCTTCGTCTTGAATCCCAGCTCGCGCTCGATCTTCTTGGCGCTGTAGATCGCCGGCGCCGAGAGCTTGGCGAGGGCCGCTGAATCGAAGGGCAGCCTGCGGCGCGTGATTCGCTCGCCCAGATCGCCCACCAGCGCCGTGGAGGCCAGGACCACACCCGGCACATGCCAGCCGGGCACCTGGCGCCCCAGCGCCTGCAGGACTATCTCGTAGATCTCGCGCGACGAATAAGGACGGGGCTCGGAAACGATGTACAGCTTGCCGGCCGCCTCGGGCCTCGTGGCGACGAGGATCGCCGCGTCGACGGCATCCTCGACATGGACTAGGCTGCGCTTCCCGGGGTATTGGGGCAGGGGCGGAAACACTCCACGATCGATCGCGGCGATCATGCGTGGCAGGTGACCCTTGTGCCCCGGGCCGTACACCATCGGCAGGCGAAGGCAAACCGTCTTCATCCCCGATTTTCCGTTCATGCCTAGAACCAGCTCCTCAGCGCGGAGCTTCGCGCGTCCGTATGGCGTGGCCGGCGCGGGTCGCGTCCTCTCATCCAGCTCCGTCGCCAGGCCCTCAGGCATCACAGCGACGGTGCTGAAGAAAACGAAGACTTTCACCCCCGCCTCCACGGCAGCCTGGAGCAGGTACGTCGTGCCATCCACAGTCACGCGAATGTGCTCGGCCTCCGCGTCTCCCCCCTCGTCCATCCTGTGCACGCGCCCAGCGAGGTGGAACACTGCCTGCGGCTTGATGCCGGCCAGCCCGACGATCGGGTCCTTGCCGATGTCATTGGTGATCGTCTTCACGCCGGTGCCTTTTCGCGAAAGGCGGTAAACATCGGACCCGATCGCCTCTAGGCGCTTCGAGAGAAGACTGCCGATGAATCCATCCGCCCCCGTGACCAGCGTGCGGGTAAGCGGCGGCGGAGCTGCCTTACCCGACCGCTTCTTCACGGTTCGCATTATTCCCGCATCAACGGGCGGGCGGTTGTGCCGGCTGCAGCCCATCTCCCCTGCCCTTCCCCGACAGGTGAGAGTGGACATTTGGTGGGCGGCGTTGGGGTCGAACCAACGACCTCTCGCGTGTGAGGCGAGCGCTCTTCCACTGAGCTAGCCGCCCTCGGGGGGACCATTTTCGCAAATTCAGGCCTCCGCCGGTCGAAGAGTGAGGATGTGACGAAGTCTTAACAATGTCCACTTTGGATTGTCGCCACCTGCGTGCTAGGTTCAGGGGGTTCTGAGCTTCTTTGTCTGTTTGCTAATGCACCGTCGTGAGCGCGAGATCCTCGTCAACGGGATTCTCCCGTGGGGTATCGACGCCGTGGTCTTCTGCTGGCGCTGCGACCGCATGCGCGGCCGCGCAGTCAAGGTCCTTCAGCTAAACCACAGTCACCTGCACGCGTAAACCGCGCGCGGGCCAGCGCTCCAACACGATAGCGGGGTAATACCCGGGAGGCTGGCCCTCCGGGGAAACTGCTGGGCTGCTGCGTCACGCCGCGGTCGCCGCATCATTGAGCGTCCCCTTCCCGAGGGCGCCCGCTTCGCTGGCGCGTCTGGACCTCCCCAGTGAGCGGGGAGGCAGCCTTGATCAATTCCCCATTCACACCGTCTTCAATGTCCTCCTCCGGGAGGATTTCCTCTCCCGTGTAGGCCGACGCCTGCATCCTGAACAGGCGCGCGTAGCGGCCGTTGAGTCGCATCAGCTCCTCGTGCGTGCCCTCCTCGACGAGCCTGCCGTGCTCCAGGAAAACGATGCGGTCCGCACGCCTCACGGTCGAAAAGCGGTGCGAGATGTAGACAGCTGTCCGGCCCTGGGTCAGGGAGTGCAGCCGCTCGAAGAGGTCGTATTCCGCCTGCGCGTCGAGTGCGGATGTCGGCTCGTCAAGCAGCAGGATCTTGGCGTCGCGCATGAACGCCCGGGCCAGTGCAACCTTCTGCCATTCCCCACCGGAGAGGTTGACCCCGGCGTCGAACCATTTGCCCAACGCCGTGTCATAACCGGCAGGCAGATTTGAGATGAGCTCGTCGGCGCCGGCCTGCTTCGATGCCTTCTCGATTGCATCCCGATCGCCGATATCGGGCACGTCTCCGAGGCCGATATTTTCGGAGGCGGTCGCCTGGTAGGTGACGTAGTCCTGGAACATCGCTCCCACCTGCTGACGCAGCTCGACGGGATCCAGGTCTCGAATGTCGATCCCATCGATCAGGATCCGTCCCTCGTTTGGGTCGTATAGGCGGACGATCAGCTTGAAAAGCGTTGTCTTGCCTGCGCCGTTGCGGCCGACCACCGCGAGAGTCTCGCCCGCCCTGACTGTAAAGCTCAAGTCGGTGAGCGCCGCCTTGTCTGCGCCGGGGTACGCAAAGGTCACGTTATCGAACCTGATTTCGCCCCGAATCGGCTGTGGAACCTTCAGGGGCTCTGCCTTGACGGGCATCGATGACCGAGTCTCCATGAGCTCGAACAGGTTGTTCAGGTAGAGGTTGTGCTCGTACATTCCGGAGAAACCGCCGAGGATTCCCTGGATCGAGCCCTGCACCGACTGCGCTGCTGCCGTGTACAGGGAAAGATCGCCCAGGCTCAAGCGGCCGCCGATCGCCTGGAGCGCCACGTAGAGATAGGTGATCGAGGTGGCGATCGTGCTGATGTTGCCCAGCGCGAATCCCGTCAGGTAGCGGCGCGTCACCTGGGCGCGCTGGCTGGAGTAATAGCGCTCGGCGATGATCCTGTACCGCTCGATGAAATAGTTGCCGAGTCCGAAGAGCTTGACCTCTTTCGCATAGCTGTCGGTGGTGACCAGGGTGACCATGTAGTTCATGCGCCGCAGGAGTCGCGATCCCCAACGCGCGATCGCATAACCGCGCCAGCCGTAGCGCGTGTCGGCGATGAAGGCGGGGATCGGCGACACCAGCGCGAGGAGCGCGAGCAGTGGGCTCACAACAATCAGCAGGGCGATCATGGTGATGAAGGTCAGCAGCGTCTGGAGCAGGCCGAAGGCCGTCGAGATCATCAGCACCGGCCGGTTGATCGAGTCGGTCTGGGCTCGCCGCAAGAGGTCGTAGGACGCGGGATCCTCATAGAACGACAGGTCCAGCGAGGCGGCCTTCTCCATCACCATCAGCTGGATCCGCATTGCCACCGAGTTCTGCAGAAGCTGTTGCGTGATGTTCCGGACGGTGCCCAGCAATGCGGTGACGGCGAACAGCGCCAGCTGCAAGATGGCGATGAGAATGATCATGTTCACGGCGCTGAAGGTCGGGCCGCCATGCAGGTTGGGATCGAGATCGTGGAGCGTCACCACGTTTGGCAGGCCGGTGTTGTGGATGAGGATGCCTCGCACGACTGCGTTGATGAGCAGCTTGGAGGTATAAGCAGCTCCAGCCGGGATCACCCCGGCGACGATGGTGGCAGCGAACAGGCCCAAAGTCGTTCGGGGGCTTGCGTCCCACACCAGCCGCAGAACGCGTGGCAGCGCTGCGGTCGTGCCAATGACCGCTTGCTTTAGGTTCTCCCAACGGCCCCGGAGGTCCTTCGGGCCCTCGTCCTGGGGCGGTCCTTCGAGCATCGGATCGCCTGTGAGCCCGCTGTCCGCGGTGCCGGTTTGAGGAGTCTTGCGGCGCCCCCGCCACCACATGGCCGTCGACAGGTCGGGTTGGTGCGGAGGCATCATGCCCATCTATCTACCGGGCAGCTTACCGACCCGGCGCCAACCCAGCTGGGCGGCGCCGGGTCGATCGGTCAGAAGACTTGCGATTCGCTTGACGTCGTGCGCGTGCCGGCGTGCTGACCCGAGTGGCGGCCTCGAGAGCGCATCCAGCGTCCGATCATCACGCGCCGGTTGCCTTCGGACCGGCCACCGCCTCCGGGGTTGAACCGCTTGGTCACGCCACCAAGCTTCGCTCCCCACGTGACGTACTTGTGGAACCGCTCCTCTGCCTCCTGGGCAATGCCGATGCGTGGGCCTCGTGTCTCCTCGCGGAACCGCGCGATCCGGCCGGCAGCCGCGCCTTCCTTTTCCTCCGCCGAGGATCCGGCCGCTCCGCCGACGTCCGGTAGCGAGCCGAGAACGACGATCTGGTCATCCTCGACGGTGACCTCTACTCCCGTGAACCAGCCGTCTGGGAGTCTTCCGGCAAACCAACCCTTGATCGATCCGAGCTCTTTCTCATCCATGATTACAAGATTACTACGTAACAGATTTGAATGCAAGTGGCTTAATGGTGGAGGCCGAATACATGGAGCCAAAATGCCGGCTCGGGTATCGGTGCAGCAGGCGAGTCTGCTCGAAGCCGGCAGTCGCGGCCATGCGGGTCCAGGTCGAGAAAGAGAAGGGATGGGGCACCCAGGCGTTGCCCCTATCGGTTTCGTACTCGATCACGATCAGAGTGCCGGCCGGCCGCAACATATTTCGGACAGAGGCCAGGATTGGCGCTTTGTCCTTGACGAAATGCAGCGAGTTCGCCATCACCACGCCATCGAGGCCGGAAAGAATCAGTGGGCGGGTGAAATCGGCGACCACGGTTTCGATCAGTGCGCCGGCCGCAGCGGCTGACGCCAGCCGCTTCAGGGCGCTCGCATCACGATCGATCGCCGTGATCTGGGCGGTCGGCCCCAGGAGAGACGCGAGCGCGAAGGTGAACGCTCCGTCACCGGAGCCGAGGTCCGCCCAGCGCCCGCCCTTAGCAGGTACACCGTCCCGAAGCAGGGCGACCAGGTCGGCGCGGTCCATGGAGCGCCACGGTACGCCCGACAAAAGAAAGACCCCGCGGCGATGCCGCGGGGCCTGGTCGAATCGAACTTACGCGCGCGCTCGGCCGCGGCTGCCGACGATCATCCTGAAGATGAACAGCAGGATGAGGGCGCCGACGATGGCGACCACGATCTGTACAAGGATGTTGGTCACCGCGATGCCGACGAGGCTCGCGAGCCAACCACCCAAGAAGGCGCCGAGGATTCCAACCACGATGTCCCAAATGACACCCATGCCATGGCCACTCATGACCTTGCTGGCGACGAATCCGGCGATAAGGCCGACGATGATCCAAACGACGATTGATCCTAGTCCCACGCTTTGTACCCTCCGATGACCGCCTTGCGGCGGAGATTCTGCCTAGTCGATTCAAAAACGGGCAACCCCGCCCTTTCTACCCAGTCACGGCGGTACGTAAGATCGAAATGGCTCCGGCAACAGGTGAAAGGAGATAGGAAACATGGGCTCAGACCAATATCACGAACCCCCAGACGAGCTGTCCAAACAAGTACGGACGTTCGCCCGCATCGTCGCCTCCCTCCAGGAGGAGGCCGAAGCGATCGGCTGGTACGAGCAGCGGATCTCTCTCGAGCGGGACCCTCAAGCCAGAGCGATTATGGAAAATGCCCAGCAGGAGGAGTTCAAGCACTTCGCGATGGCGCTGGAGTACCTCTCGAGGCGCAAGCCGAAGTGGCAGGCGGTCCTCAAGCGGGTTCTCTTCCACAAAGGCGACATCGTTGAGCTCGGCGAGAAAGGGGAAAAGGCGGAAGAAAAGGTCTAAGGCTGGGACTCTAGAAAGCCGGCAGGTCTCCGCAGGAAACACTCGGCGCGTATTCGGCCTCGGTGAAGTCCGGGCCTTTATGCACATTCACGTACCAACCGGTCGTCGGCATCGAGTAGTACTCCGGGACCCTGCTCGTCGCTGAAGCGTTGCCCGAAGCGTCGGCAATCACCTGCAGAAGCGCATAAGCGACATTGCCCTGCTTGGCGCAGGAACCGATGTGCACATGCGAGATGTGCGACGAGTTAGGCGCCAGCCCGTGGATCTGGATCTCGACTGTGAAGCTGCCGGTCCCCTTGAAGACCTGGCCAGTGCCGGTGACGCCGCTCGCATTCATCGCGCCCATGGTGAATGTGGCAGAGGGTGTCGGCGACGGGGCGGCTGCGGTCGTTCCTCCGCATGCCAGTGACGTCAGCAGAACGAGTATTGCAACGCTTGTGCGGACCATAAAGGGGAGGTTGACCAGGGAAATTGCAATCAGCTTGCGGTCGTGGCGACTATCTCCCGTACAGCCTCGATCTCGTCCTGATTGACGGTGTGGCCCATGCCGGGGTAGAGCTTGGCCGTGACCTGGGCGCCCATGCGCCCGAGCACCTCAGCGGCTTCCCGGACCCTGTCCTTTCCAATGTGCGGGTCCACGTCGCTGCAGCCGAGGAAGGCGGTTGTCCCGTCAAATCCCCTCGGATAGTCGCGCGGAGTGCCGTCAGGCCCAATCAAACCGCCACTCAGGCCCACCACGCCGCCGTAGCGCCGGGCGTTGCGAGCGGCGAACTCCAGGGTCAGGCAAGCGCCCTGCGAGAAGCCCAGAAGGATGACGCGATCCGCTGGGACCGACTTCTCGATCGTTGCGAGCAGGGAACCCACGACTTCGAGCGCGGAGGTCAGGTAGGGCTCGTTGCTCTCCATTGGAGCGGTGAACGGATTCGGATACCAGGCATTGCCTGCCGCTTGCGGCGCCAGGTAGGCGACGCCAGGCAGCATGAGCTCGGCGCCCAGGGTCATGATGTCGGCGGCGCTGGCCCCGCGTCCATGGATGAGGATCATCGCGGCCCGGGCCGTCGCCAAAGGCTCGCCCGCCTTTAGGACCGGCTGACCCTGGTGTGGACCGCTCACTGATACGTACTATGACGGCGCGATGCCCTGGGCTTTTGGCTACGCCAACCCGCGCGCCATCCATTGGGGGTCAGGCGCGCTCACCCAGCTGGCGCCCGAGCTCAAGCGGTTGCAGATGAACCGCGTCGCTTTGTTCACAAACCGCTCTCTACTCAAAGAGGGCGTGCTGGTCGAAACGGTGCGTAGCGCCCTTGGCGAGGCTGAGGCGCCTGCCACAGTGGTCATCAGCCAGCACGCTCCGCAAAAAGAGATCGACACGGCTCTCGAACAAGCGACCGACGCCGGAGTGGACGGGATCTTGAGCTTCGGCGGCGGCAGCGCGATCGACGCCGCTAAGATCGTGGCCGTCAAGCTCGCTGATCGCCGCGGCCTCGCTTATCGCGGTCTTCCCCACATCGCAATTCCGACGACGCTTTCAGTGGCGGAGCTCGCCGGCGGAGCCGGCTTCACCAACGAGGATGGCGACAAAGCGGGGATGCGGGACGTGCGGCTGCTGCTGGACAGCGTGATTTACGACCCTGCGCTGACCGCGGCCACGCCGCTGGCGCTGTGGCTGTCGACCGGGATTCGAGCTCTGGACCATGGGGTCGAAGGGTTTCTGGCCGAGGGCGAGCATCCTTTCTCGGACACCCTGGCCCTGGAGGGAATCCGGCGGCTGTTTGCGTCGCTGCCCCGCGCGATGGCTTCCCCCGGCGATCTCGAGGTGAGAACTGAGAACCAGCTCGCCGCGTGGTTCACGTTCACATTGCCGGGTCCTTCAGCAGGTGGTCTCAGCCATGTGATGGGTAAGCAGATCGGGGCACGCCACGGCATTCCCCATGGGGTGACGTCGTGTCTCCTGCTCCCCCACGTGCTGCGCTTCCTTCGCGAACGGATGCCTGAGAAGGTGGCGACGCTTGGCGAGGCGACAGGATCCGGTGATGCTTCAGGGGACATCCAGCATCTGATCGCGTCCCTTGGCTTGCCGCAGCGCATCTCTGACTACGGGATAGGCGAGCCCGAGCTCCGGCGGGCGGCCAGTGAGCTGGGCGGCAAGTATCCAAGCGCGGAGCTGCTCGGGATCTATATGGAGGCGCTCTAGCCGCTCAGCTCAGCCAGACCAGAGCCAGGGCGACTGCCGCCGGTACCGATTGGATCAGCGTGATCCTTCGATTGACGGTGGCCCCGCCGTATATGCCGGCCACGATCACACACGCAAGAAAGAAGGTGAGGATCGGCCGGCCGTTCACCACTCCGTAAGCGAACAGCCCCCACAACAGGCCCGCGGCAAGGAATCCGTTGTACAGGCCCTGGTTGGCTGCGAGCTTGGCCGAGGAGTCCGCCACCTCCTGCGTCATGCCGAAGCTGCGGAGGCCGCGGGCCGTCCGCCACAGGAACATCTCGAGCACGAGGATGTAGATGTGCAGCGCGGCGACCAGGAAGACCAGCACCGCCGCTGGGATCGCGAATAACGTCGTCGAAGCTGCCAACACGATGTCAGTGCTTCCGGGTGACTGGTCGCCGCACGGCCAGCGCGCCCTTCACCCCCACCGCCTCACGCGCAGATCTCAAAAGGTCCGGTTTGACTCCTGGCACCGGCCGCACTCGGAGCCAGTGCATCCCGAGCATCCTGCCTGAGTCAAAGCCGAGCACCGGCTCGAAGCCGGCTTCCTGGATCGTC
>DATCPU010000034.1:0-2250 GCA_036569925.1 Candidatus Dormiibacterota bacterium | reverse complement strand
CCCCATAGAAGGGAGAGTGTCGTCAGCAAGCTAATCTTGTCAACGTGACCCACGCCCTCGGCTCTCGCACGTCCGGAGTCGACGGGTCCAGCGAGGGCGGCCGTATCAACACGATCAACCTGCCCGGCGCCCTGGTGCTGTACGGCGTCGCCCTGCTCCAGGACGTGCAGCGCCGCGGCATCAAAACCAAGTTCAACCTAGCCCCAATCAAGGTCGAGGGCGTGTGGTGCCTGGAATTGAGCTACACCGGGGACGACCCCGCGGCGGGAGTGCCCGACCACTGGCACGGCCACCGGGTGATCCTGCGCAAGATCGAGCCTCCGCCCAGTGCCTGACGCGTTCGGGCCCGACAGCAAGGTCCGCGAAGTTCTCGAGCGGCTGGGTGACAAGGGTCGGGACCTCCTGCGCCGGCACGGTTACGACGTCGGGGAAGGATTTGTCGACGTGCTGTCCCAGTACCAGACGCTGGAGCATGCGGCACGCACGGAGCGCCTCCGCGACCTCAGCAAGCTGGTGGGGGAGCTGAATTCCGCCGGGTAGCGCCTATCGCCAGGTATAACGGGGTACAAACCTGGGTCCTGCGGTGTAGCATCCGCGCAACGAAACTGCAATCTGGTTCGTTATACAGGTCAAGGATTACGTCATTGCAAAAGTCAAAGCTGGAACCAGACAAGGGCAAATGCGCCTGTGGACGGCGTCTACAGGAGGCGTCGGTATACCTCTATCGCTCCCACACGGATCGGTACCTGTTTCACCGATGCGAGTGCGGCACGGAGTGGACCGAGCACCAGACGTCGGTCGACCCGACGGAGCCGATCAGCTCCGACGAGGTGATCGAGGTCCACAAGCAGCTATCCAAGTTCGAAGGTTCAATCGCGGACCTGCTCGAAAAACACTCAGCCTGACCTCCCGCCGGCCATATCAGTGCGGCCTATGCATGGCATCGGAACAATTGATTGGCTCTATCGGTGGATCGCGCCTAGGCTGGCGTTTACACAAAGATGGACCACGAAGCAGTTCTCTATGGCTCGGATGAATCGGGGGAGTCGACCGCCATGGTCGAGCTTCTGAACGAGCTGGGCGTGCAGTTCACGTACCGCCGGGTGAACCGCGATCCGTCGGCCATGCGCGAGTGGGAGCAGCTGGACGGCGAGCAGGTCCCCCTCCTGCGGATGGGCAAGAACTCGATAGTGCGAGGCTTTGACCGCATCAAGGTGCAGCAGCTAATCGGCTGGGTGGGCTGCTAGCCCCTTTCCAGGTCGTCGCCGCCGGCGCTTGAAGCGAGGCGGTCCGGGTAGATGCCTTCAGGCTGGGCGTTTCAATTGCACAGGGCGATTTCCGCTTTGTTACGACGAGCGTGCCATTTGTAAGCGGAGGCCCTCTCATGGGCCATTGGAGAAGACGATATGAAACGTTTGGCTATGGGTGCGGCGCTGGGCGCCGTCGCCGCCTATCTCGGCGATCCGAAGCTCGGCGCAGAGCGCCGCGAACGACTGGTGTCGCTGTGGAACGACAATCGAGACACCGCAGTTGAGGCAGGCCAGACTGCCAAGGGAGCGTTCGACTCGGCGCGGCCGGTCGCCCGGCGCGTGACACAGGCAATTGCAAGTGCTGACCTGGCGAAGCTGCTTGAGCGCCGCCGCGCTTCGGTCACTGTGCCGAGGCTTATCGGCGCCGCGGCCGTGGGTGGCGCGCTGATGTACTTCCTCGACCCCGTTCGCGGACCCGAGCGCAGGCGCTCGATGCTTGCCAAGGGGCGCCAGGTGGCAACCAAGACGATGGACGCTGCGAAGGTTGCTCGGACCCGTGTCGAAGCGTCAGCCCAGAACACAGCAAAGCGCGCCAAGGCGCAGGTGGGCTAGCGATGATCCACATCCTCATCGTCGCCGCAGTCATCCTGTTTATCTTGTGGCTGTTGTTCCACGCGGCAGGCGCGCTGGTCAACCTGATTTGGATCGCGATCGTGGTGCTGGTGGTGATCTGGCTCTGGGGATTCCTAAGAAGCCGGCGGACCTGACCTAGCGATTCGATCTCGGTCGACACTCGTGCCGCAGCACGTTGATGATGAGGTGCCCGGAG
Source organism: Candidatus Dormiibacterota bacterium (assembly GCA_036569925.1). Lineage (GTDB taxonomy): Bacteria > Chloroflexota > Dormibacteria > Dormibacterales > Dormibacteraceae > Palsa-872. The sequence continues at coordinate 171 of DATCPU010000034.1, read as the reverse complement.
GGCCGTCAACCTGAACTAACTACAATTCAGAGCGCCCTTTTTCCGGAGTAGCTCAACGGTAGAGCAGGCGGCTGTTAACCGCAAGGTTCAGGGTTCGAATCCATGCTCCGGAGCCAAATCCGAATTCGAATTCCGTCCTAACAGGCGACCCTGGGAGTTGTAGTGCAGCAA
>DATCPU010000033.1:0-30179 GCA_036569925.1 Candidatus Dormiibacterota bacterium | reverse complement strand
GCGCTTCGCGAGCGCGCCGCCAAGCTCCTTGACCGCCTCTTCGACCACAGGTACACGGCGGGGGGTGGCTTGACACATACCGAAGGGGTGACCGGGCAGCTCGGCGATCAGGTCTGGGGACTCCTTGCCGCGGTGCGCGCGCACCAGTCGGGCCTCGGCGACAGATGGCTTCCGATCGCGACGGACCTCGCGCAGCACCTGGAGGACGTGTACGCCGACCGCGATGTTGGCGGCTACTTCGACCACGTGGGCGAGGGACTCGGCCGACTCGGTGATCGCATCAAACCGCTGGGTGAGAATTCGATCGCCGCGATGGCCCTCGGCGAGCTGGACACTCTGAGCGGGCAGCCCGACACACCCTATGCGATGCGAGCTCGGCGCGCCCTCGAGTCGGTCGCCGGCTTGCCCGCTCAGTACGGCCTGATGGCGGCGGCCTTCGCGCGGGCTTTGGACCGCCTGGGCAAACCGATCAAGGTCAGCACCGGAAACCGCGAGCTGGTGCGCGCGGCTCGTCTTGCCCACCCTTACGCGGTTATCGACCCCACTCCAGACAGTCGCGCCGTGGTTTGTGTGGGGACCATATGCTTGGCGCCGGTGTCGACGCCCGCCGCGCTCGAGGAAGCCCTCCAGAAAGCTGCAAGCGCGCGTGCCTGAGAGCCGGCGCCATTTCGTCAGGCGCGTCGACAAGGCTCTCGAGAATCCCAGCCTGCAGCAAGCGCTGACCAGCGGGCTGACCGGCATACGCGCGCGCCGCGACCGCGCTTTCGAGATTTTCGATTTCGACAAAGGCCGGGCGGAGCTGAAGAGCCGCCGTCGGGCCAACCTTGACGACCTCCCTCAGCTGGCCGACAAGTTCAAGCTGATGATGGAGGCTGCGGGTGGCATCGTGCACTTCGCAAAGGACGCTGCGGAGGCTCGCGAGATCATCGGCAGCATCTGCACCAAGGCCGGCGAAGCAACCCCACGGGACTCCGAGCGCCAGATGGTGGTCACCAAGGTCAAGTCGATGGCGGGCGAGGAGATCGAGCTCAATCCATACCTGGAATCCCTTGGCATGGAGGTGGTCGAGACCGACCTCGGCGAGCGCATGGTCCAGCTCACCCACACGCATCCGTCGCACCTCATCGCGCCTGCAATACACCTGACCAAAGAGGACGCCGCCGCGGTGTTCGGCACCGAGGCCACCATCGAAGCGATCCAGCTGCACGCCCGTGAATCGCTGCGGCACAAGTTCATCGAAGCAACGGTCGGCATCAGCGGAGCCAACATCGCCATCGCAGAGACTGGGACCGTCGTCATCGTCACCAACGAAGGCAATGCAGACCTGACGACGACTCTCCCCCCTGTGCACATCGCCTTGTTTGGATTCGACAAGCTGGTCGCCACTCTCGAGGACGCGATTGCGGTGCTTCGCATGTTGCCGCGGAGCGGCACCGGGCAGGTCATGACCAGCTACGTCAACTGGATCACGGGACCCTCCCGATCGGCTGACATCGAGCAGTCGCTGACCATCGGGGTCCACGGGCCGCGCGAAATGCATTGCGTGATCCTGGACAACGGGCGCACGGAGATGCTCGCCGATCCGATTTTCCGCGACGCGCTCACGTGCATTCGCTGCGGCGCGTGCTCCAACGCATGTCCGCCGTTCATGGCGGTTGGTGGCCACCAGTTCGGCCACATCTACAACGGGCCGATCGGGCTGGTCCTGACACCTTTCCACCACGGCCTCGACAAAGCCGACCTGCCCAACACACTGTGCACGCAATGCAACGCGTGCCAGGACATCTGCCCTGTGGACATCCCACTGCCACGTCAGATCCTCGAGCACCGACGCAAAGGCCGCAAGACGCTTCGGAAGAGGGTGCTCACCGGCGTGTGGGAGCGGCCGGCCCTCGCCGACAGCTTGCTGCGTGCCGGCGCCGCGTTCAGCGGTCTGGTGCCCGGTGCGCCGCCACTGGCTCGGGTCCCGTACCGCGACCGGGCGCCCAGCGCATCTGACCGGCAAGGCCGGGAGGGCCAACCGCTGACGATCTTCGCCTCCTGCATGGTCGACCGGATGCTTCCGGCGGCAGCCGTCGCCCTACGACAAATCGCAGACACTGCCGGCTACGAGGTTGGATTTCCCAAGGGTCAATGGTGTTGTGGCTTGATCGCCGCCAACGCCGGCGACTTCTCAGGCGGGGCTGAACTCCATGATGACCTGGCTCAAAGCCTTCGAGATTCCAAGGGTCTGATCGTGACGCCTTCCGCGTCGTGCTTTGGCGCTTTCACTATCGACGCGCCCGAATGGGGCGCCTCCGCCGAGCCATCGCTTCGCTCCCGCTTCAGGGACTCCACCCGATTCACGCTCGACCTGCTGACGCAGCGGCCGGAGCTCATCACGGAGAGCAGCTCCGGCCTCAAGGTCGCCTATCACGACTCGTGCCAGACCCTGCGTCAGCTGGGTCTGAAGGCCGAGCCGAGGCGGCTGCTTGGCCTGGCCGGGTACGAGGTGGTGGACATCCCCGACATCGCCAACTGCTGCGGGTTCGGCGGCACCTTCAGCCTGGATTGGCCACGAGTGGCGAGCCGCCTCGCGACATGGAAGCTCGATGCCATAGCCAAAACCGGCTGCACCGTGGTGGCCTCGGACAACCCAGGGTGCCTGATTCACATTGCCACCGCCGCCCGCCGCCGAGGCATCGAGCTCCGTGTCGCCCACGTGCTCGAGCTCGTTGCCGAACGCCTGGCGGCGCCGGCTCGGTAGGGTTATAGCCTGGTGAAGATCACTCTCGTCGCCACCGCCCCAGCCGACATCACGGTCGACGCCCTCGCGGTCCCCGTCGCCACCGGCCAGCGCTTATCTGGGTCAGCGATGGACCTCGACCGAGCACTGGGCGGGCTCATCTCTGAGCTGCTTGCGAGTGGAGAGTTCAGGGGGCGAATCCACGAGGTGCTGCCCGTGCCCACGAACGGGCGCATTGCCGCGCGCCGCCTGGTCCTCTACGGACTAGGCGCGACCAACGACCTTGACGGCCAGCGGTTGCGATCGGCCCATCACGAGCTCGTACGCGCCGCTCGCACGTACGGGTACTGCCGCGTCGGCCTGATGCGGGCTGAGCCTTTGAGCAGCGACAGCCTGAAGGCAGTGGTCGAGGGATGCGTCATGGGCACATTTGAGCGCCGTTCCCGCCAGACGGCCTCGCAGCCAGAGCGGGGCGAGCTGGACGAGCTGATCCTTGCCGGCTTCGGGCAAGGCAGAGAACAGGAGCTTGTGTTGGCTCGGGAAGCCGGCGAGGCGACCAATCACGCACGTGAATGGCAGAACGCTCCTGGCAACGAGCTGACGCCTGACGCCCTCGCGCAGGAGGCCGGCAAAATCGCCCAGCGGCATGGTCTCGAGATCGAGGTGCTCGGACCGTCCGAGCTGCGAGCCGGCGGCTACAACCTGCTGCTGGGGGTGGCGGCCGGCTCTACGCAAGCCCCGCATATGATCCGGCTGCGCCACCGAGGTCGCGAGCTGGTGGGCAAGACCGCCGAGGCAGACGCACCGGTGCTGGCTCTGGTCGGGAAAGGCATCACCTTCGATACCGGCGGCATCTCTTTGAAAGAGGCCCCATCGATGAGCCAGATGAAGGCGGACATGGCCGGAGCGGCGGCGGTGCTGGCCGCCATCGATGTGATCGCCGCCCGAAAGGTTCCCCTGGATGTAATGGCGGTAATCGCCACGACTGAGAACATGGTGGGCCCGGCGGCGCAGCGCCCCGGCGACGTTGTGGTGAGTGCCGACGGCAAGACTGTCGAGATCCTCAACACAGACGCCGAAGGTAGGCTCGTGCTCGCCGACGCACTCACGCACGCGCTGCGCAACGGCGCCACCCATCTGCTGGACCTCGCCACCCTCACCGGCGCCGCCACCATTGCGATCGGCCATGGCGCCACCGCCGCGGTCAGCAACAACGACGAGTTCTGGCTGCTCATCGAGGAAGCGGCGCGGCGTGCGGGCGATCGCGTGTGGAGGCTGCCGATATTCGCTGATTACCGTGTCCTGCTGCGCAGCCAGATCGCCGACCTGCGGAACTCGGAATATGGCGAGGCTGGGGCAATACTGGGTGGGATGTTCATCGGCGAGTTCGCGCGCGGCAAACCGTGGGCGCACCTCGATATCGCCGCCTCGAGCTGGAACACGAACGCCGAGCTGACAACTGTTTTGCGCGGGCCGTCAGGGGCCGGAACCCGGCTTTGCATCGAGCTGGCGGAACTCATGGCAGGGCCGGAGCGTTAGGCACTAGAGGTGAGACCCGAAATCCTGGAGACCATCCAATCCCCGGCTGACCTTCGGAAGCTGGACCAGGCCCATCTCACGCAGCTCGCGGAGGAGGTGCGCGCGTTCCTGGTCGAGCAGACGTCGCACTCAGGCGGCCACCTATCGCCAAACCTGGGGGTGGTCGAGCTCACATTCGCCCTCCACCGAGTCTTCGACAGCCCGAAGGACGCGATCGTGTGGGACACCGGCCACCAGGCGTACGTTCACAAGATCGTCACCGGCCGCGCGCGCGATTTCGCACGGTTGCGCCAGGCCGGCGGCCTCTCTGGATACCCGTCCCGCAAGGAGTCGGAGCACGACTTCGTCGAGAACAGCCATGCCTCGACTTCGCTCAGCTATGCGCTTGGCATCGCCGAAGCACGGCTGCGCAAAGGCATTGGCGGGCACGTGGTCGCGGTGATCGGCGACGGGGCGCTGACGGGCGGCATGGCGTACGAAGCTTTGAACCAGATCGCGCACCTCCAGCCGCCCAACCTGATCATCGTCATCAACGACAACGGCCGTTCATATGCGCCGACCGTGGGCGGTCTGGCGCGCCACCTGTCTCAGCTGCGCGTCGATCCGCGTTACGAGCGCATCAAGGAAGACATCTCGCGCCTGCTTCGCGACATGCCTCTGGTCGGCCCAACCGCCGACCAGGCCGCCTATCGCGTCAAAGAGGGTCTCAAGCAGCTCCTGCAGCCATCGACGATCTTTGAAAGCCTCGGCATCAAATATGCCGGGATCGTCGACGGCCACGACGAGCCCGCGCTGGAAGAGGTGCTGTCACGATCGAGGCGTTTGCGAGCACCGACCGTCGTGCACGTGATCACAGAGAAGGGCCATGGATACGGTCCAGCCGTCGATGACGAGGTGGACAAGCTGCACGGTGTCGGCGCATTCGACCCGTTGACCGGGCGCGCCCGATCGACGGAGCTCACCTACACCGACGTTTTCGGCGAGGCGCTGATGACAGCAGCGACCAGACGGCCCGACGTAGTTGCGATCACCGCGGCGATGGCCTCTTCGACAGGGTTGCTGAGCTTCGCCAAGGAATTTCCTGAGCGCTTTTTCGATGTGGGCATCTGCGAGCAGCATGCCGTGACGTTCGCGGCCGGCCTCGCCCTTGCGGGGATGCATCCCGTCGTCTGCATCTACTCGACGTTCATGGCACGCGCCTTCGACCAGACGATCATGGACGTCGCGCTGCACAAGCTGCCTGTCGTTTTCATCATCGACCGTGCAGGTGTGACGGGACCCGACGGATCGTCACACCACGGCATCTTCGATCTTTCCTTTCTTCGGCTTATTCCGAACCTGAAGATCGCGGCCCCCGCGGACGCCACTGAGCTCTGTGCTCTCCTCGAGACGGCGCTCGCCTCGGATGGCCCGATCGCGATCCGCTACCCGAAGGGTCCTGTGCCCTCGACGCCGCAGCTCCCGGTGGAACCCCTGCCGATTGGGCGGTGGGAGGAGCTGCGCAAGGGACCCGACGCCGTGATCTTCGCGGTCGGCCGCATGGTCGAGGTGGCGATGGAAGCAGCGGAAAGGCTCGAGCTCCAGAAGGTTTCGTGTGCAGTGGTCAACGCTCGATGGATCAAGCCGGTCGACCCAAGGATCGTGAACTGGGCGCGCTCGCACCCCGTCGTGGTCACTGTCGAGGACAACGTCGGGGCGGGTGGGTTCGGAGGCGCCGTGCTCGAGACTCTGGCGCCGCACGGGCTCGCGGGCCGGGTGCGCACGCTGGCGCTGCCTGATGAATTCCTGCCTCATGGCAAAGCGTCGGACATCCTGAAAGAGCATGGTCTCGATTCGGCCGGCGTTGCCAAAGCCGTCTATGAAGTTGTCAAGGGCAAGGTTCGAACCGAGCCGTAGCTTCCCTACAGCTTTTTGCGGCCGCCGTAGCCTTCGCCGATTCGGTGCCAGTGGCCGACGCTGTCCTCGCCGAGCTTCCAGCACAGCTCGACCAGCTCGCCGTCTCGGTATGACGGAAAATCAATCAAGCCCTCGAGCGGCCCCTTCAGCTGGATGCCCATTCCGTTCAGGTTCGCGACCGCCTTCAACAGCTCCATCTCGGCGCCCGCCGCAGCATCGCCGGCCTGCTGCTGGCGCTCGCGGTTCTCAGCGCCGGCACCTGGTCGCTTGGATTGGTACTCGGCGATGCGGGCCTGGTCTTCGAGCTCGGGTAAGAGCGCGGAGAGCTCTGCAATCTGGGCGACGATCCGGCGCACACGCGGCAGCTCGCTGTTCGCCTCCTCGACGGTATATGTGCGGAGCCTTTGCACGGGTCAACCATAGTCTCCGCGCGCCAGACTTCGCTTGTGCGAAAGAGCACATGGCGAGTGGCCGATGCCATCACCTGGTTGCGGATGCTGCTGCTGCCAGTGGCATGGATGTACGCGCTGTTGGGCGACGGGCAAGTCGTCGGGGCTGCGCTCATCGCAGCAGGTGTCATGGACTATCTCGATGGTCTTGTCGCGCGCCGGTTGGGACAGGTCTCGCCGGCAGGGGCGCGCCTCGATCTGACAGCCGACACCCTGGTCCTGATTTCGGCTGTTGCGTGGATCGGGATGCTGCATCCTGAGGTCGCCGGCGAAAACGCAGTACTTATCGCTGTCGCGTTGCTTGTTTATGTCGTCGCAGTCGGCATCGGCATCGTCAACTTTCGAAAGCTGCCGAACCTGCATCTCTACTCGTCCAGGGTGGCGGGCGGCCTGCTCTACGCCTTCGCGCTGATCACATTGTTGACCGGTCGCTACGACAAGTTGCTGCTCACGCTCGCGGTCGGGGCATTCATCCTTTCCTACGTTGAGACAGCCGCCGGCGAGCTTCTGTACTCCGCCGCCGACGACGACCTGGGCTCTGTGCTTCTGGAGCGCAGGAGGCGGGCTGACAGTAGAACCGTCCAGGCCAGCAGCAGGGCGAGCAAGCAGCGCTCCCAGGCACCAACGGCAAATGTCGTGGGCAGCAATCCGAGCCCGATGAGCAGCATTCCGACGGCAGCAACGCCGGCTCCAAGCGACAGCCGGCCGTAGCCGCGCCACCCCTCGCGCAGGCGCAACGTGCGTGCGAACAGCAGCGGAGCGGTCACCAGGGCCAGCAAGGCAGTGCCGGTTGCGAATCGATGGATCGTTGACGCCGGCGCTGACGATGGTTCGAGCGGCACCAGCGCTGCGAGCGCCAGCGAGACGCCCGCGATCGCGAGCAGAGAGCGGCCCATCACAGCGCCGGGACCCAAGATGATCGCCAGCCCGAGAAGGGCCAACCCGACGATCAGGATCGCAAACCCGACGGCGAGCGCTGTGGGTAGCCCAGGCTCGGCGAGGCGGCTGATCGTTTTTTGGGCCGGATCGTATCCAGGGGTCACAAGTCCTGCGATGAGGACGATGGGCACGGCCACAACCGGTGCACCGAGACCGAGAGCGGCGATCACACGCCTCACCGGGCAACGATAGCCGCAAACTGCGCTTATGGACCAGCGCGAGATGCGGAGCCGATTCGCCTCGTCGCCGGTTGCCCGGTTGGCCACGGTCGGTACCGATGGAAGGCCGCACATCGTGCCGATCTGCTTTGCCCTGGATGACAAGACCCTGTATTTCGTCATTGACTCGAAGCCGAAGAAAACGACCGATCTCAAACGCCTTCGCAACATCGCGGCGAACCCGGCGGTGTCGATCCTCGTCGATCGTTACGACGACGATTGGGCCAGGCTGTGGTGGGTTCGGCTTGACGGGTCTGCGCGAGTGGTTGCAGTCGAGGCCGAATTACAAAAAGCGCTCCAACTCCTCAGCGCGCGCTATTCCCAGTACCGGGCCGCGACGCCGGCTGGGCCTTTCGTCGCCGTCGCGATTGCCGGCATCAGTGGTTGGTCGGCGAGCTGACCGACCACGACCAGCTCCGGCTGCGCCTGTTCAACCGGATAAACCAGCGGACGAGCGTTGACCGTCGCCGTGCCGAGCGGATAGGGCCCGGCAGTGCGGCCATCGATCGAGGCGGTCCAGCTGACCGAATAGCTTACTGCGGACTCCACGAGATAACCGGCCTCATCGTGCGCCTGATAGACGTGAGCAACCGCCGACTCATCCGGGTAAGGCTTTCCGAAACCTGATGCGTCACGAAAAGTGGAGCCTGTTCCATCGCCAAAATTCCAAACGGCGCCGGTGGGGACGGCTGTCACTGTGTAATCGACGCCCTCATGAGTCTCATGCACGGTCGTCGTCGCCGGAGTCGGGGCCAGCCACAGCAGCGAGTCAAGGCCGACCAGCCCCGGCGCGCTGGGATTGGCAACCACCTGGCTTGACAGCGGGCTCCAGTCCGGCATCGGAGGCGGCTCCAGCGGCCCGGCGCAGGCGACTCGCTCCCCGGTGGCATTCAGCAGCTTGTCCAGCGCGATCACGTGAAGGCACGCGGTCTCCCCCGCTTTCATGCCCGATTGAGTGAGCGTCCGCGCCGACGTTGTGCTGGCTGCCTGCAGCCGATTCGACGAAGCACCGACCGTCAACCATGACGAGTAGCGGCCCATCCCCGCCGCAAAGTAATCCTTGCCCGCCCCGTCGCCCTGGTCGCTGACGGGGTCCCACGTGAAAGAGACCTCGGTCGTCGAGATGTCGCTGACTCGCGGCTGTGGGGCGAACGGCGGGCGCGAGTCGACATAGATGTCGACGACAGGAAAGCCGTACTGGTCGGCCATGAACGGTGGCGGCGAGCCATTTCCGTAAGCGCCAAGCCCGCATTGGCCGCCGAAGGTCCAGTTGTAATAGGCGATGTACTCCTTGGCATGCCCATGGACCGCCCAGCCGTTGGTCGCGAAGTTCCAGTGATAGTGGTCGGGGTAGTTCTCATGAAGGAGCTTGACCCAGCCGGAAGCATCGCCTGGCGTGCCTCTGAAATCGCCGTAGAAGTAGCCAAACCAGTCGTCATATCCAGGATTGGGATGGAATCCGTAGAAGGTATTCCGCTCGGGGTTGGTACCGACGTGCGGATCGCTGGTGACGACGGTGGTCACCCACATGTCGGAGAATTTGGTGCACCAGCCGGGCGGATCGCCATAGCCCGCGCTGCCCCACGACGAGCTGGCGACCGCTCGCGTGGGAATGCAGGCCAGCGCAAGCGCGAGGGCCACCGAAAGTACACGCCGCATTGCGAAGACGGTATTTAGCGCCGGCGATCGAATAAACCCAGCCTGTAAATGTCGCGGTCATGGAACCGTGATGATCCGATCTGCGCTGCCGCCGCGATACGAGATGTGCAGGCGATAATCGCCTGGGCCGGACCGATAGCCCAGGAATTGGATGATCGGACCTTGTAGATCCTCTCCCGTTGTGAAGGAGGCACTGGCAAGGTCGCCAGTCGGAGAGAAAAGGTCGATGGTGAAGACAGCAGTGCCCTTGCCACCGTCAGGGATCCGCTGCTCAAGATCGTCGAATGTCGCTCCCGTGACCTGAATGTCGATGCCAATCGTCGCCGCGGAGGAACGGACCGATGTGAATTGGAACGTGGCCGCGCCGAGTTGAGCCGGCGAGGGCAGCGCGAGGGACGTGCCCTCATCAACGCCCAGAGTCGCGGGTAGCACCCAGGACCCCGCGACCAGCGGACCATCGGGCAGTGGATCGCTGCAAAACGGAGCGGCGAGGCATGTTCGTCTGACTGCTATCGCCTTCAGGGTGATGCGCGCGCCAGTGAGAGCGTCAGGCCAGGCAAGAGCCTCGAACTCCACGATGACCTGGCCAGTGCGGGAATCGGTCTGCCCCGATTGCACGTTGTACGACCTGCCGAACTGATCGGTGAGCTGGATGTCGTAGCCAGGAACCCCAAACGGATCCACCGCTGGATTGGCGCGAAGGAGTAGGACTGTGCGCGTCGAGTCCGCGTAAGCGCCGATCAGCTGGAGCCGGACCCCGGACGAGCTCGCCACCGCACCCACCGAAGTCACCTGTGTGCCCGCACCGGTAAGGCCCGCATCACGAAGGAGGTCCCCTGCGATCGGCGCATCGGCCAATGCCGCGTCGGCGGCGGGCACAAAGTACAAAACACCGACTGCGATCAGGAGCGTGGCCACTCCGAGCGAAACGATCCGGACGAGTGGGCGTCCTGAGGGTTTTTGGGCGAGGGACAGCACTCGCGCTGTGACCCGGCCGGCGTCGGGAGCTTCCAAAGTGAGATCGGTCAGGCGATGCTCGAGGGTCTCGAGAGCCATCAGCGGGTCACCTCCAGTCGTGCTCTTAGGCGAGCCAGGGCCCGCCGGATCGCCTTCCCTGTCGAATCGGCATTCAGCCCGACCGCCTCGCCAACCTCGGCGATGTCGAGGCCGGCTCCATAACGGAGCGCGAGAAGAGTTTTATCGCGGTGAGGCAGTGATCTCAGGTGCGCATGCAGATCTGCGTCACGCAAGCGCACCAGAGCAGCGTCCTCGACCGACTGCGACTCGCGCGGCGCTGTGAACATCAGCCGTTCGAGAAGTCCGCGCGCCAGCTCGCGGCGGCGGGCGGCATCCCTGCCGGCGTTGACCACGATCCGCCACAGCCATGCGTCCGGAGTGCCTTTCGACGGATCGTATGAGCCGATCGCCCGGACCGCCCGCAGCAGGGCATCCTGCGCCAGGTCGTCGGCCTCCTCAGAGCTGCGCGCGATCATGGCCGCAAACCGGCACACCCTGGGTGCATAGATGCGGCAGAGCTCCTCCGCGGTCAGGGCTTCCGCCCCCGAATCGATGGACAACAGCGCGGCCTCCATAACTCCAATACCGCCGGCGCACGTAAGACCGGACAGCCATCTTCAGCGGTGTCGGGCTGGGAGTGGCGGTCGCCAAATTGCTACTTGACGAGACGCGACGTCTCGTCTAGTATCGTCTCAGTGGCGCAGGGGACCCGGGATCGCATCCTGAGGCAGGCGGCCGGCGTGCTCGCGAAGGGGGAAAAACCAACCGTGGCTAAATTCGCCGAAGCAGCGGGCGTGTCTCGAGCGAGCTTCTATCGCGCCTTCGAGTCCCGCGGCGCCCTGCTAGAGGCCCTGGCGGTGCAGCCGGAAGTGGGCGCAAGCGAGCGAATCCTGGAGGCAGCGGTAGCGCTGGTCGGAGAGCATGGCCTCGCCGCCCTTTCGATGGACGACCTGGCGACAGGGGCGGGTGTGTCGCGTGCGACCCTCTACCGACTGTTCCCCGGCAAGCCGGCATTGTTCACGGGCCTGATCCGGACCTACTCGCCGATGGAACCGGTCAGCCGCATCGCGCACGAGATGAAGGACGAAGCGCCCGAGGTCGTCATGCCGGCGATTGCTCGGACCATCTACCGCACCATCTATGGATCCGGCGAACCACGCCTCGGCCTGTTGCGCGCGGTCTTCTTCGAGGTCAGCTCGCTCGCGCCGGACGCCGAAGAATCTGCGCGAGAGGCGATGCAGACGATCATCGGATCAGTCGGCATGTACGTGATGAATCAGATGACCTCAGGCCGGCTCCGGCCCATGTCTCCGCTGCTGGCGCTGCAGGCCTTCGTCGGTCCCATCTTCTTCCACGTCCTCACCAGGCCATTGATTGAAAAGGTGCTCGGTGTGGACATCGACGGTGAGCAGGCGGTGACCGAGCTGGCTGAGAGCTGGCTGCGGTCCATGCGGCCCGATGAGGAGGCAACGCGATGAGCGAGTCGTTCGCCGTTGACGTCGACAACGTCGTCAAGTCGTTTGGGACGATGCGGGCGCTTGACGGCGTCACGCTCCGCGTCAAGACGGGCGAGATCTACGGGCTGCTCGGTCCCAACGGTGCGGGCAAGACCACCCTCATTCGCGCGATCGTCGGACTCGTCGCGCCTGACTCAGGCACGGTGGCCGTCCTGGGAAAGCGAATGCCAAATCTCGACATCCTCGGCAGCGTCGGCTACATGACGCAGGCGGCGGCGCTCTACCCCGACATCTCGGTCGAGGAGAACCTTCGTTTCTTTGCCGCCATCAGTGGGGCGGATAGCAACGTGGACGAGGTGTTAAAGGTCGTCGAGCTCGACCAGCGTCGTAAGTCAGTGGTCGCCACGCTCAGCGGCGGCATGCGGCAGCGATGCTCTCTGGCGTGCGCGCTCGTGCATCGCCCGCGCCTGTTGCTTCTCGACGAGCCGACGGTTGGCGTGGATCCCCAGCTGCGCGTGCAGTTCTGGGAGCACTTCAGGGACATGGCCGCCGCCGGAACGACAATCGTCGTCTCCAGCCACGTGATGGATGAGGCGGAACGCTGCCAGCGCCTCGGCCTGATTCGGTTTGGCAAGCTGCTCGCAGAAGGCACGCCAAACGAGGTGCGCGCCGCCGCGGGCACGAACAATCTCGAAGATGCATTTCTCAAGTTGTCGGGGAGGACCTCCGAATGAGCGGCCACCGCATCGCTGCCATCACGAGACGCCTCCTGCAGCAATTCCGCCACGACCGCCGCACGTTGGCATTGCTGTTTGTCGCGCCGTTGGTGATCCTCGGCCTGCTCGGTTACCTGATCCGAGGCGGCACCTCAGCGCCCGACGTCGGTATCGCCAACCAGGACCAGGGTCAGGCCGGCGCGACCATCGCTTCCGCCCTGGCGAAATCGAGCAAGATCCACGCCGTCACCATCAACGCGGAGGATGGCGACGCCAAGCTCAAAGACGGATCGCTTGTCGCGTACGTCGTCTTTCCGACTGACTTCAGCCAGCTCGCGCAGCAAGGCACCATCGCGCCAGAGATCCATCTCGAGGGCTCGCAACCTGGAGCGCAGGCACCGGTGCTGCAGGCAATGCAGGACGCCCTCACATCACTCGCGGCAACGGCGATACGGTTCCAACCGCGGATCACAAGTCTCTACGGCGGCCAAAATCTCGACCAGCTCGACTACTTCGGAGCCGCCTTCATCGGCTTGATCCTCTTCTTCCTGGTTTTTGTGGTCACGATCGTCTCGTTCCTGCGCGAGCGATCGCAGGGCACCCTCGAGAGGTTGATGGCGAGCCCGCTGAGGCGAGGCGAGATCGTGATCGGCTACATGCTGGGCTTCACCATCCTGGCCCTGGTCCAGGCAGTGGAGGTGCTGCTCTTCTCGCTGTACGTCCTCAAGGTTCACAACCAGGGCAACGTGCTCCTGATCTTCGGGTTCGAGGTCCTCATGGCGCTCAGCGCTGTCAACCTGGGCATCTTCCTGAGCATGTTTGCGCGGACCGAGTTCCAGGCCGTGCAGTTCATTCCACTGGTCATCGTTCCGCAGGTGCTTCTGTCCGGCATCCTCTTCCCTGTCTCGACGGAGCCCAGGCCGCTCCAGTACGTCTCCGATGTGCTGCCCCTCACCTATGCCGTCAACGGGCTTCGCGACGTGATGCTGAAGGGTGCGGACTTGACGTGGCCGTCGCTGCAGCTGGATGTCGGCGTGGTCGCGGGCTTCTGCGTTCTGGTTATCTTCGCGGGGATTGGCACCCTTCGGCGCCGGATTGCCTGATATCGACGTTTCGTAAGCTGCAGTGATGCTGCTCGTGTGCTCAGGCCGCTGCGGCGGCCGCTTGTTTCGCGCGCTGTTCGCGGAGGTGGAGATCGATTCCGGCGGCGGCTATCTCGACCACCGGATCGCGCAGCCTGGGTATATCTGCCTCAACTGTGGCTCGCCGGCCGTGGATCTGAGTGAGGTGCCGGCCGAGATGGACGCCGAGGCGGCGGAGGACGAGCGTCCCGCGGGCGCGGACATTCTGTGCCCGGTGTGCGAAACGATGGTCCAGGTCGACGCGGGGATGGAATGCCCCAACTGCGGCGCACCTCTCGAGGTGGCCTGAAAGCCAGGCTAGACCACCGACGCGGTGCCGACCAGGATCCCGAGCATCCACCTTGCCGCGGGCGCGTCGCGCTCTCGCACGGCCCGCCTGAGAGCCCTGATCGCCCGAGGCGTGTCGAGATCGTCGCCGAGCGCAGCGTTGAACTCCTTGATGAGCGCCTTGCCAGCCCGTGCGGGCACACGTGCCGGGCCCGTCCCCACCACCACCTCGGATGGACGCTCGCCCGCCCCCCGAGCCTCCTCCGCCAGAAGGGCGCGCGCACGTTCGACCAGCCGGGCGGCTTGCGCCAGCCCGGACCAGCTGAAATCCCAGTCGCGCCCGTAGCGATGCGAGGCCAGATAAAGGCGCACCGCGGCCGCGGGCGCTCGCTGCAACGCCTGGCTCACGTGCACCAGGTTGCCGAGCGACTTGCTCATCTTCCGGCCCTCGTACCGGACCATGCCAGTGTGCATCCAGGATCTGGCGAAGGGAACCTTGCCTGTTAACGACTCGGACTGAGCACGCTCCGACTCGTGATGGCTGAACGCCAGGTCGCGCCCGCCCCCATGAATGTCGATCTGCTCACCCAGGTACCGCATGGCCATCGCCGAGCACTCGATGTGCCACCCCGGGCGTCCGGGGCCAAACTGGGACGGCCATGCCGGCTCGTCCGGCCGCGAGCCGCGCCACAAGGGAAAGTCGAGAAAATCGCGTTTGGTATCTGGTCCGACCGTCCCCAGCAGACCCTCGTCGCGCAGCTTGCGCAGCATCGACGGCCGCGTGCGATGCGAGAGTCCCCCAAACCGCTTGTATGTGCTGACATCGAAATACAGAGCATCGGTTTTGTATGCATGGTTCGTGCGGTAGAGCTTTGAGGCCGCCCCGAGAATGTGTTCGATCTCTTCCGAGACCTTGGGCATGAAGTCGGGCGGCCGCCACCCGAGCGCGGTCATGTCGCGGATATGCACCTTCGTCTCACGGTCGGCCAGCACCCGCCAATCGACCCCGTCGCGCCTGGCCCGCTCGAACAGCGGGTCGTCCACGTCAGTGACGTTCTGCACGTAGCGCACGCGCACCCGGTTCGCCTCCGCATAGCGCACCAGGATGTCGAAAATGCAGAAGGTGAATGCATGCCCCATATGACCCGAGTCATATGGCGTGACCCCGCACACGTAAAGGCTGAGCTGTGGCTTGCCCCCTTTGACCGAAAGACGCAGGCGGACCTTGTGTCGTGACAACGTGTCGCGGATTCGAAGCGCGAAGGCTTCAGCCACAGGATCGACTAGCAGGGTTCATCGAGACGTGGCCCGCGGAACGGAGGCTGGCTCAGGTGCGAGCCTGCGTGCGCACCGGAGCGTCAGCGCGCATCGCCTCGGCCCTGTCGGTTATCTCCCACGCGACGCCAAGGTCGTCACGACCGAAGTGGCCGTACGCAGCGGTCGGGAGATAGATCGGCCGCTTCAGCTTCATGTTCGCGATGATCGCCCCGGGCCTGAGGTCGAAGTGCCTGCTCACCAGCTCGAGCAGCTCATCCTCTGAAACGGTGGACGTGCCGAACGTCTCCACCGCGACCGAAGTCGGATGTGCCCGCCCAATCGCATACGAGACCTGGACCTCGCACCGATCCGCGAAACCGGCGGCGACGATGTTCTTGGCCACATGCCGCGCTGCGTACGCAGCGGAGCGATCGACCTTGCTCGGATCCTTGCCGCTGAACGCGCCACCCCCATGTCGCGCCACACCGCCGTAGGTGTCGACGATGATCTTGCGCCCGGTGAGACCCGCATCCGCCGCCGGCCCGCCGAGGATGAACTGCCCACTCGGGTTCACCATGATTTTGGTGTTCTTGTCGACCACGTGGCCTTTGAGGACAGGGTCGATGATCAACGAGTGGACGCCGTCCGCAACCTCCTTCTGGCTGACTCCCGGCGCGTGATGCGTGGAGACGACGATCGCCTCGATTCGCTTGGGTATTCCATGGTCGTACTCGACGGTTACCTGGGTCTTGCCATCCGGCCGAAGGAAAGGCAGGCTGCCGTCTTTTCGGGTCTCAGACAGCCGCCGGGCCAGGCGGTGGGCGAGTGAGATGGTCAGCGGCATAAGCTCGGGTGTTTCGCGGCAGGCGAAGCCGATCATCATGCCCTGGTCGCCCGCGCCTTGTAGCTCGTAGGGATCGTCCTCCAGAGTCCCTTCCCGCTCTTCCAATGAGTGGTTGACGCTGGCTGCGATGTCGGGTGACTGCTCCTTGAGATACACCTGGATCAGGGCGTGGTCGGCGTCGAAACCGATCTCATCCGAGTTGTAGCCGATGCCGCGGATCGTGTCGCGGATCGTGCGCTGAATGTCTAGCTCGGCATGCGTGGTCACCTCTCCAATCACCACGCACAGGCCCTTGGTGATCGCGGTCTCACACGCGACACGCGCGTCCGGATCCTGCGCCAGCATGCCGTCGAGAACGGCGTCAGAGACCTGGTCGCACACCTTGTCGGGGTGACCTTCGGTGACCGACTCCGAGGTCAGGAGGAATGAGGGCGAGCTGCCAAAGCTAGTCGTCACAACGGCTGCCAATCATAACGGCGCACGCGAGTCGAACCCGACCGAGGTCGCCGCTACGTCCCGGTGCGCTGGCGGCGATCCTCTGGTGACTGGCCGAGCAGCTGAGCCTGCAGCGCAAAGATGTCATCCAGGACGCGATCGATACGCCTGCCTTCCAGACGATGGTCCGCGATCACTCCCGCCCTCTCAAGCTGATTACGCAGCGAGCTGCCCAAGGGGCCGTCGACGCGAGACCGCCCCGACACCTGGGCCTCTTCGAGCAGCTGCAGGCATCGGTCGAGGGCCAGCTGGCGCAGCCGATGGTCGGGGGCTGTCACGTCCCCAGAACCTCCACCCTCCCGGCCTCGGTGACTCGGACGCTGACCAGGTCCAGCGACGGCAACGAATAGGCCTGGTTTGTCGGCGCTCCTTCAGCAGTGAACGAGGCCGGATGGCAGGGGCAATCCAGCACGTGATTGCCTTGGTTCCATTTGAGCTCGCAAGGAAGATCGGAGCAGATCGAAGACACGGCGCTGACCGTCTCGCCGCGACGAAAGACAAATGCTCCAACGGCACCCGCGCTGACGCGCGTGGCCTGGCCATCCGCCAAGTCGGCGAGCGCCCCCACGTCCATCCAGCGGCCGTCGCTCGGTTTGACGAGGCGCGGGCTGCGAACGTAGGCCGACGGGCTTGACTCCATCGCCCGCCCCATCAAGCCACCGGCAGCCACGCCGGTCGCCACACCCAGGCCCGCAACGAGCGCAGCGCGACGCGTGAGCCAACCACCGCTCGGAGCGGTTTCCAGCGCTTGCGCCATCCGCTTTCGAAAGGCGGGATGCATGCGCTGCACGCCCTGGCCTGCTGCGACGAGTCGAGCGGCTGCCGTGATCGCCTCCTTCTCGTCTGCGTCGCCGCCGCGCAGCCTGAGCCGCTTGCCGCGCAGCAGATCGCTGACGATCCGGTCGACGCGGTGCTCGGGCCCTTCAGGCATCGAGCCGCACCTTCGCCGCAGCCCGCAGCGCACGCAGCTGCATCACCTTTACAGCGCCAACTGTGGAACGCATCTCGGCAGCCACCTCTTTCAGGGAATACCCGTGCAGGAAACGAAGCTCGAGCACACGCCTGTAGTTGTCGGAGAGACCCTCAAGGACCCTGCGCGCCCTTTCGGCCGGCTCCTCTGACGGCGGACCGGGGGGAATCGCCATCGCCAGGTCCTCGTGGAGCTCCGACTCGGACAGCCCGAGGCGAGTGCTCCAGAACGCCCCGAGCACCGAACGAGCGGTGGCGAAGAGATAGCCCCTGATGGCGCTGGCGGGCGCCCCCGGGCGCAGCCGCGGGATGGCTTTCATGGCCACCTGCTGGGTCAGGTCTTCGGCGTCCGGCCGGTTGCCGACGCGCGCGTAGATGAACGCGTAAACCAGCTCCAGCTCGTCCAGCGCGATGGCCGTGCTGCTGGAAGCTGCAGGAAGCTCGACAATCTCCCCCGCCCCTTCCTCTTCTTTGGCCTCGCCTCGTGACCGACCCGGTCCTGTAGTCATTGAGCCCCTACTTGAAGAGGTTCCCACAAAGGAGGTAGTTGGAGTTCGTGCCGGTCATATCGGGGCCGACATGGACCACGACGTACCAGGTACCGCTCTCGGGTGGGTAGACCGCTTGAACTGTGGTCCTGGTGTCCGCCGTGCCCTGGTCGTCGGCGATCACGGGATTCAGGACGAACTTGATGCCCCCCCGCGCAGCGCAGCTTCCGATATGGATGTGCGAGACATGTATCGAGGAAGCCTGAAGCCCGGCAATCTTGAGCTCGACTGTCAGCGAGGTTGAAGTCGTGGTGAGGGCGATCGTCCCTTTCGCACTCGTGACACCGACTCCATTCAGCTTGAATGCCAACGCTGCCGCCGACGGTGTCGATGCGGGAGTCGTGACGGCCACGCTCGGGGATGGCGAGGTCGAGGCGCCCGTGCCAGGGCTGCCGCAGGCGGCCGCCGTAAACAGGATCACGGCCAGCGCGACCCAACATCTCATGCGTGGAAAGCCTGTTCAACTCTGTACACCGGCGTTACCTGTGAAGGTTACTTGACGTGCTTGAGATCCCAGCCGAATCCCGCACCGAGTTGAAAGGGCCCTCCCGGGTCTGATGCGAGTGAGGGGTCACTCGCTCCCGAGAGGGCCGCAGGTGAAAATCGGTTATGCGTGCTTGGCGATTGGCCAGCCGGGCCGGCCCCAACGCCGCCACAGGAGGTAGCCAAGCCCGATCAGGACCAGGATCGGTCCGATCGCGCCGAGGCCGGTGATCACGTAGTTGATGGTGGTGACGAAGTTGTGTGCCCCGTCGCTGAGCGCGGTCGCGAAGCCCCAGCTGTCTTGCCTCGGAGCCTGAAGCGGAGCGCCGGCTTCCTGCAGATTAACTGTGACCGTGCTGTAGCTGGTGTTGTGCTCGATGTACTGGATCTGACCCTTCAGCTGCTCAATCTGCCCCGTGATCTGGCCGATCTGCGTCTGCACGGCGATGATGTCCGAGATCGACTGTGCTCGCCTCAAAAGCACAAGCATCGCGTTGCGCTGGGCCTCCTGATTGGCCAGGCGGGCCTGGAGGTCGACGTACTGGGCGCTCACATCGTTGCCGCTGATGTGCTCGTTCTTGACTTTGCCCATGGTTGCGAGCAGGTCGATCGTCTCGTCGAACTTGGCGGCAGGAACCATGAAAGTGATCACGCCGGTCCTGATGCTTTCATCAGTGGCCGGATTGGATTGCGCCTCGGTACCGGCGATGAATCCCCCTTCCTGCTCGACCAGCGTGCGCAGATTGCTGACCTTCGAGTCGAACTGTCCGGAGGTGACGCTGATGGTGAGCTGCGCCGTGCGGATCACCTGCGGACCCTGGACGGCAGGGACGACGTTTGGAATGGGGTTGCCCTGGTCAGTCGAGCTTCCCGTCCCGCCCCCCTGGGCCACCGGGCCGCCCGCCACAGGTTTGCCGTTGGCGTCGCCCGAGTAAGCGGGTCCACCGGTGTTTGAGGCGGCCGAACCACCACCGCAGGCGACCGCCGCCGCAAGTATCGCGATGACTACGAAGAGCTTTTTCATTTGACGGCCTCCTGCCGATTTGATGACAGACCAAACGCCGGCCGGCCCCGCAGGTAACAATTGCTGGCGTGCTCCAGGTTCGTAATCTCGCCATCGACGTGGTCGCGCGCCGCGTGCTGTCGGACGCCAACTTCACGGTCGCCCCCGGCGACAAGGTGGGTTTGGTCGGCCGCAACGGCGCCGGCAAGACGAGCCTGCTCAAAGTTCTGGCGGGCGAAGACGATCCCGCGGCAGGGCTGGTACTGCGCCGTGGCACGCTCGGGTATGTCCCGCAGAACCCGCGGCCGAGGGCAGAATCGGCCCAGAGCGCGCTGGCGCACATCCTCTCTGGACGCGGTCTGGACCGCGCGGCCATCCGGCTCGAGCAGCTGCACAAAGCTCTGGACAAGGATCCCTCGATTGCCAACGTCGAGCTCTTCTCGGAAGCGGAGGAGAAGTACCGCCTGGACGGAGGCTATTCCGGGGAGTCGGACGCGCGCCGGATCGTCACGGGGCTGGGTCTCAAGCCGGACCGCGTGGACCTTGCGCTAGGGGTCCTATCGGGTGGCGAGCGCCGCCGGGTCGAGCTCGCTCGCGTCCTGTTCGCTGAAGCAGACCTTCTGCTCCTGGACGAGCCGACGAATCACCTCGACAGCGACGCCAAGGCATGGCTGATGGACTTCTTGCGCAACAACCGCGGCTCGGTGATCGTCGTCAGCCACGACCTCATCCTTCTCGACGCGGCGATCACCCGCGTGCTCCACCTGGACGCCGGCAAGATGAGGGAGTACCGGGGCACTTACTCGCAATACCAGGCGGCGCGGAAGCTTGAGGAAAAGCGGCTGGCCTCGCTCGCGGTCAGGCAGGAATCCGAGATCAAGCGACTGAGCCTGCTCGCAGAGGTGATGAGGAGGCAGACCGAAAAGCGAGCCCGCACTGCGAAGTCGATCTTCAAGAGAGTCGATCGGCTCAAGGCGCAGCAGGTCGTTGCGCCCAAACGCGAGCGCAAGGTCAAGGTCAAGTTTCCGGACCCGCCTCACAGCGGCCGCGTCGTGATGACTGTCGAGGGTCTGGCCAAGGGATACGGGGGACCGACGGTGTTCCGCGACGTGAACTTCGAGGTCGAGCGCGGACAGCGGCTGCTGGTCATGGGATTGAACGGCGCAGGCAAGACGAGCCTGCTGCGCATCCTCGCCGGCCAGACGGAGCCGAACGCGGGGAGCTTTCGGCTCGGCCACGGCGTGTCGCTTGGGTACTACGCACAGGAGCATGAGGGCATTCGAGCCGGCGTGCCGGTGCTCGCCCACATGCGCGACCAGTCGGACGCGGATGAGCGAGTGCTCCGCGCGCTGCTGGGCACCTTCAGCCTGACGGGCGATATCGCTCGGCAAGACGCGGGCACGCTTTCAGGCGGGGAGAAGACCAAGCTCGCTCTGGCCCAGCTCGTGGCGGGCAGGCACAACCTGCTGCTTCTCGACGAGCCGACCAACAACCTGGATCCTCCATCGAGGACAGGCGTCGCGCTCGCGCTGGCCGCGTGGCCCGGAACGATGGTGATCGTCAGCCACGACCCCGAGTTCGTCCAGGCTCTGCAGCCTGGCCGCGTTCTCTTCATGCCAGAGGGTCGCGTCGACTACTGGGAAGAGGATCTCCTGGACGTCGTCTCGCTGGCGTAACGGGAGACAATGGCGTCGTGGCCAAAGCGGACGCTCGCGAGGTGCTGATGCCCGATCTCGAAGGCGCTGAGGAGATAACGGTCGGCGCTTGGAGCAAGAAGAAAGGCGAGCACATCGCCGAGGGCGAGACCTTGATGGAAGCGCTGACAGACAAGGTCAACGCCGAAATCCCCTCGCCCATCGGCGGCGTGGTCGAAGAGCTACTTTTGAAGGAGGGCGACCCTGTAAGGCCAGGGGATGCCATTGCGTTGGTGACGCCGGAGTAGGGCGCTAAACGCGTCCGGGGACGGCCTTCTCGATCTTCGTCTCTTCCTCTTCCCCGAGCCGGCGACCGAAATACCAGGCCGCCGCCAGGATGATGACAACCACGATCGCCATGGGTATCGCAAACGGCGAGAGTGTCGTCGCTACCTGTTCCCAGTGCTGACCCGCCAGGTAGCCGGCATACGCCAGCCCTGCGTTCCACGGAATCGCCCCGAGCAAAGAGACGATGATGAACTTCACGTACCCGATCTTGGACAGGCCGGCGGGAAACGAAATGTAGGTGCGCACGATCGGCAGCAGCCGGCCGAGAAACACCGCCCAGAGTCCCCATTTGTCGAAGAACCGATGGGCCAGGCGCAGGTGTCCTTTGCTCAGCCCCATCCACCGGCCGAATCGACTCAGCACGACCGCCTCGCCAAAGCGACGGGTCAGGTAGAAGGCGATCAGCGAACCGCCCAGGTTCGCCAGGCTGGCAACTGCGACCACAAGAATGAGCTGAACCACGGGAGCGCCAAGGCCCAGCTTGTTAAGCGAGGCGAGCGCCCCGCCAAGGGGAACCACGATCTCGCTGGAGATCGGCAAACCGGCGCTCTCACCGACCATCGTCACGAAGATGGCTATGTAGCCCCACGCGGAAACCAGGCTGATAAGCCAATTGGTCATGGAAGTAGAACCAGCGTAGTGGGCCCTCTACCCGTTAGCCGGGTTCGTATTCAGGAACGGAGCCCGGTACCGATGGTCTCCTTCATGAGATCGGCCACCCGCTCAGAGCGCTCGATCAGCGGGCCATGGCCGACGCCTTCTAGGACTTCCTCGCGAACCGGAGCTCCCGAAGACTTGTGGTAGCGATCCAGGACATGGCGGATCTGGGCCAGCATCGGCTGCGGTGGGCAGGCCTCGTCGCCGGGCCAGCCTGGGACCGCACCGAGCTTGCCCAGGTAGGCAAGATCGAACATCGACCCGTCGCTGATCACCTGGTCCTCGTCGCCGCGTACCCACAGCACCGGGAACGCGTGGCGGATATCGCCCAAGCCGCTGACGTTGCAGTACTTCGGCGAGAAAGCGTTGTTGATGCCGCCCTTGCCTGGGCCCATGCCCGGCCAGCTCGCTGCAGCGACCGAATCGCCAGGACAGAAGTCGTCGCCAACCTTCGTCAGTAGAACCTCCGCCAGCAACTCGTCCTCGTCTGGCGCCTTGTACTTCGGACTCCAGAAGAAGCTGGTCATCGTGACTCGCGGGGACGAGATCGGCTCATCCGACGTCATGTCACCAGCAGCGATTCGACGCAGGAACTCGGGGTTCACAGCGCCGCCACCACTGCCGGCAAAGTCCGAGGTGGTGGGAGTGCCGGCTGCATCACGGGTGGCACCGAAGCCGTGCGGCGACATCGGAGCGACCAGGGTCAGGCTGGCGATGTCGCCAGGGTGTTTAGCCGCGTAGCCCATGGCGATACCGCCACCCAGCGACCAGCCGCCGACGTGCAGCGTGCGCCCGCTCCAACCGACCTTCTTGATCAGTGCTTCCACGTCCTCGATCCAATCGTCGAGTCCGCGTGTGGCGTCGATCGGCTTGGCTTCCGTGCGGCCGTAGCCCCGCAGGTCCGGCGCAAGGACTCGTACATCGCTTGGGAGATGGTCGGCGACGTCGCGCCAGAATCTGCCTGTACACAGGTTGCCGTGAATGAGAAGAACTGGAGTGCCGTCCTCGGGGCCGCTCACCCAGGCGCTGGTGCGGATCCGATCGGTGTCGATATCGATGCGGTTCATATGACCCTCACATCAGCACTGGTCGATTGGGAAACTGCCTCGGAGCGTACAACGAAACGTACCGGGCATCACCGAGCCTCCACCAACGGTTCGTCGGCCCGCTTCGGCGCTGCGCTCGCAGATTTGGCGCGCCTGGTGGCCAGGAACAGGCCGGCCAGGATCAGCGCGAAGCCGGCCACTGCGCCGACAGTCAGCGGCTCGCCCAGGAGCACGACGCCGAGCGCCAGGGCGACGGCGGGGTTGACATAAGTGATGACAGTCGATCGCACCGGCCCAACTTCTGCGATGAGTGCGAAGAACAACAAGAAGGCGACAGCGGTGCACACGACACCGAGCAGGCCGATCGCGAGCAACACCTGCGGGTGCGGGATCGCTGCCGGCAGGTGTGAGAGGCCCAGAGGCGCATACACGATGGCGGGCAGGACCATGGACATGGCCACCACACCGATGGGTGGGGCCTTGGTGAGCTTGCGAGAAATGATCAATGGCCCGAGCGCGTAGCCGATCGCCACAAGGCCAATCTCGCCCGCGGCCCCGAGGTCGCTCACGGAGACGTTGAGGCCGACCAGCACAGCAACGCCGACAAACCCGACGACGAGACCGAAGAGCCGGCGCGCATCGAACCGGTCATCGCTGCCGGTGAGCCGACCCAGTAGGACGCCGACGAACGGGGTGGCGGCGATCAACAACGCGGTGAGCGAGCTCGATAGCCGTAGCTCCGCATCGCTGACGAGGAACCAGGGCAGCGCGACCTCGACTGCCGTATAGAGGGCGATCCATCTCCAGTGCGCAAGCGTCGGTCCGACGTCGCCGCGGACCAGCGCGATGGGCACGAGGATGAGCGAGCCGATCACGGTGCGAAAGAAAACGAGGGTCACGGGGCTGATGTCACTTACCGCCACCTTGATGAGCAGGTAAGGGATGCCCCAGATGAGGCACATGGCGATAAAGAGCGCCCAGCCTCGACGGCTCACCGGGCCCTCGGAGGCGCAAAGCAATGGCGGCAATGGCTGTTTATCGCGTGCACCGACGAAGTTTACCTACCGTCGATTCGCGGGCGAAATTCCGGTTCCGACATCAGAGTCGAGTCAGCTCACTTGGAGGTCTAGCTGGTCGACGCAAAACTTAAGTCGCGGTAAGGCCAGCGATTGATTCCGGCTCGACGAACACGCTCGAATCCGGTTGATACAGGACCGGAAAGACGTTGTGGGAGATCAGCTCGCGCGCAACCTGGTTTCCCGTCGCGCGATCGTGTGCCATCCGCCACAGCATGTTTTCGCGATACACCTGACCATTCCGCATGAAGAAGCGATGGCCCTCTTCGCGAATGTGGTACGACACAGGTGGAAGTCGATCAGCCCAGATCTCCCCGCGCAATTCCGTATCCGTCAGCCACAAGTGGATCTTGTAGTTCGCGGAGGTGGGGTTGTCGAACTTCAGGTCGACATAGTTGTAGAAGACAGTCGCTCCGGAACCGAATGGCACCTGCCGGCCAGAATCGGGGAACGGATCGTAGCCGTGGTGGTGGTGCTCGACAACCCGGAGCGGCGAGTGCAGAACGAGCCAATGCAGCAGATTCGAAAGCTGGCAGAGTCCGCCGCCGGCTGACGATGCCATTCGGCCGTGAACGAGAACGAGCCCCGGTAGGTAGCCGCGCCGAGCGTTGGGCTCGCCCACGCAACGCCAGAAGGAGAGTTCCTGCCCGGGCCTCAGCACGCTTGCGTCGATAGTTGCAAGCGCCAAGCGCAGGTTGGTCACCTTGTTCCTCTGCAGATCCATATCGACGTCGCCAAGCTGCCTCAGCAGGATCGAGCGGTGGCTTGCGACGCGAAAACCGGCCTCAAAAGTCCGATCGTTGCTGCACGGGGCTGTTCGATTGAACATCCAGTGCAGTCGCCTAGCACCGCGATGTGCGGCGACGCTCGGCCCGTATAGCATCGGGTAGCGCTCACTCAGCATCTTCTGTCCCCGAAGTTGTAACCGCAGCTCAAGCCGAACGGTTACGCATCGCTGTCTCGTCAACCGTCACAGGCCCCACCGCTCAGGAGGCATAGGCAACGACCCCGTTAGGATCGCCCAGATGAATGTCTCGCTGAGGCTGGTCGAGGACGAGGACCTCGAGGCGATCTATCAGCAGGTGACGGATCCGGAGTCGGTCCGAATGGCCGCTTTCACAGCTGAGGATCAGACCGATCACCGCGCTTTTCTCAACCGCATGTCGCGCCTGCGGGCCGATACGAGCGTCTCGTACCAAGTCATCGATGTCGACGGAGCAGTCGCCGGAACGATCGGGTCCTTCCGAATCGACAATCAGCGTGAGGTGACTTACTGGGTAGACCGAACGCAATGGGGCAAAGGCATCGCGACCGCAGCACTACAGATTCTTCTTGCGGAAATTGCCGAACGTCCCGTATACGCCCGAGCTGCCTCGGACAACGTCGGTTCGCTTCGCGTACTGGAGAAAGCCGGGTTCCGACGCGTTGGCGTCAACCGCGACTTCGCACCCGGCCGCGGCGAGGAGATCGAGGAAACAATCCTGCGCCTCGATTGAGGCTGCCGGCCGCAAATATCTGCCGGGAGCGTGGAACCTTTTGCGTAAGCGCGCCCCTATATAGGGTGAGCGGAATGACAAGGACGGGCGACCTCGATCTGGTGGACAGCGCGAAAGCGGGCGATCGCTCGGCCTTCGACGAGTTGGTTGGGCCTCTCGTCGACCAGGCGTTTCGCCTAGCGTTCGGGATGCTTCACGACCGCGAGGCGGCGGAGGACGCCGTGCAGGAGGCGGCTGTGCGTGCGTGGAGGAAACTGGGGAACCTAAGGGCGCGTACAGAGATGCGCCAATGGTTCCTGGCCATCGTTGCCAATCAATGCCGTGCAATAACCCGCGGCCGATGGTGGTCGGTCATCCGTCTCGAGGGAACGCCCGGAGCGGCTGCCAGCGGGTTCGAGGATCGAATTGCACGAGGTGCCGACGTTCGGGCTGCGCTTCGCAAGCTAAGCCTGGACCAGCGCGAGGTCTTGGTACTCCGCTACTACCTGGATCTCCCGCTCGACGAGGTGGCGGCCATCACGGGGGTCCCACTTGGCACGGTGAAGTCCCGTATGAACCGCGGTTTGGCAGCCATGCGGCCCCATTTCGGACCTATGGAGGCGTTGACCTAAATGGACGAGCTTGTCCGAGTCAAGATGCACGAAGCCTTGGACGTGGAGAAGCCAGATGGTGGCTTGCGTTCACGCGTGGTTGGTTCGCTGCCGGCGGCCGAACATTCCGCTGTTCGGTTCGGGACTCCATCATTCCATTGGATGGGCGGGTTCCTAGCTGCGCTCATCGCCGTGGCCGTTGTCGCGACCTTTCTTTATGCCCGCGGCGCGTTAAGTCTTCAGGGACTGCCTGCCACAGTACCGTCCCCTAGCCCGATTTCGGCCGTCAACGGCACATGCCAACCTCAGGATGTGGAGTTGAGTGCTGTCGTCAATAGCGAACAGACTGGCCTGGGAGTGGAGATGACGATCGGAATATCGTTTCCGAACGGTTTGTCGTGCACGTCGCCCGACGTCACGGCCGAGCTTGAGGATGCACTTGGCGCGCCTCTCGTCGGTGTCGAAGGCAGCCCGTTGATGGCAAACCGCTCACATTCGTGCTCCACAAACGTGAGCGCAAAGTGCAACGAGGAGACGCCACTTTATTGGTCGAATTGGTGTGGACCCATGGTCGGACCATTCCGTATCACGGCGACAGCGTTTGGGGGCCGAGTGCACAGCTCCTCGCTGATCCCGGCTCCGCCACCGTGCACGAATCGCCAGGATCCCTCGTTCTTGGGCGGCCTCCACTGAGGCCGAAGAACAGAGGCACAAGTTGCCCAGGCTCGAATTGAACTCGAAAATTGGTGGGCCCGGTTGGGATCGAACCAACGACCAGCCGATTATGAGTCGGCCGCTCTGACCAGCTGAGCTACGGGCCCTCGCTCTCCCTGTCCGACCGCTCCGGACCCGCTGAGTCTATCCGGGCGATGGAATGGAGCAAACGCACCGGGGATAACCTACAGATGAGATGTCATTGAGCCTCGGTCTCCTCGTTCTGCGCGTGGTGGTCGGGCTGACCATGGCGGGCCACGGAGCCCAGAAGGTGTTCGGGTGGTGGGGCGGTCCCGGAATCAAAGCGTGGACCGAGGGCGTGACGAGGATGCGCATCCGGCCTGCCGTGCCATTTGCCTGGCTGGCAGCGCTGGCCGAGCTGGGTGGCGGCCTTCTGCTCGCGCTCGGTTTCCTGTCGCCGCTCGCCAGCCTGGCGATCATCGGCACCATGCTCGTCGCCATCGCCACGGTTCACTGGCCAAATGGTTTCTGGGCCGCGAAGCGGGGTTACGAGTTCAACCTGACGCTAATCGCCGCCGTTGTCGCCGTCGGCCTAGCTGGCCCCGGCACCTACTCAATCGACCAGGCGGTTGGGTTTCATCTGCCCGAGCCCATCACCTTCCTGATCGGCATAGTCGCGGTTGTCCTGGGTGTCGCGGGCATGCTGGCCATGCGCAGCCCGAAATCCGCGGCGCAGCCGAATCCACAGACGACCTGATCGACCGCTAGAGCTCTATCGCCTCGACCGTCTCGACGATTCGCGCCTGCGGGTTCCTCATGACCTTCTGGCCCTCGCCGCTGCTCCAGACTCGACGCATCTTGGTCAGCAGGCCATCAGCCTCTTCGGTGCTGTCGAACTCCAGGTCGATCATCACGAAGTTCGGATCTTCGACCGACCGCGAGACCGTGTAGCGGCGAACCCCAGACCCTTTACGGTCCGCCGGATCGCTGTCGAAAGCTCGCTTCCATCCGGTGAAGTCAGGCACGGAGTGTTCGATGCGCAACGTCGCCATTTGTACCCTCCTGGTTGAATCGACGCCGGGTCAGCTTTTGAACGGGAGCAGGCCCACCGTCTTGAGCTCGGCGATGTAGTCGCGCACGTCGGCGACCGCGAGCCTCACGAGTATGGCCTGCATTCCGTCGCCTGTCGTTTTTGATCGAAGTGATGCCAACTAACTTGATCGCCCGACGACAATGTCGGCGCCTGCGTCCCCCGCGACACAGATCTCAGCGGTGGGGCATGAAATGGTTAGCCAGGTGTTGCCGCCCAGGTCTTCCGGTGCCGTCCAGGCTTCCGCCGCGTCAGCTGGGCTTCTGGATGTGATCACACCGTCGACGGTAACGGCAAAACAGAGGCCCGCCGTCGGACAGGACACATCATTGACCGCTCCCTGGTCCCCCGCGATCTCTTTCCAGGTCGGGCTCTTCGCCGCCGGATTGGTGGAGCTGAAGAACTTTCCAGCGTCATCAAACGCAAAACACAGCCTGGGGCTCTTGCAGAACACTCCCGAGAGGAGGGACGTTCCTGCAAGTACGGTCTCCTTCCAGGCTCCGGCGCCGGCAGCTGGCGATGTCGATGTGAATACGGAGCCGGAGCCTGCGATGGCGCAGAATCCTGTGCTCGGACACGAAATTCCCTGTGTTGGGATGCCGAAGGCGACGCCGCGAGTGAGGTCGACGAGCGACCACGCTTTCGGCCCGCCCATGGGATTCGTAGAGATGAAGGCGTGCCCATCCACGTCAACGGCAGCACAGAACCTAACAGTTGGACAGGAGATGCCTGCAAGACCCAGGCCTGCGACGCTGGTGACGGTCCACGCCCCACTCCCGCGAGTTGGATCTCTCGAGGTAACTACGTTGCCCGACAGGTCAACGGCGACACACAGGGTGGTGGTCGGACAAGTCACGCTGGTCAAGCCGTTCCCCGACTTGTCGATCGGCGTCACCATCCACGCCGCCGCGTTACCTTGCGGGGAGGTGGACGTGACCGCATTCCCATTGTCTATGACCCCTACGCACAGGTTGACGGTGGGACAGGAAATACGTCGCAGGCCGTAGGCAGCCGGCGATGGCTGTACCTCGATTGCCACCGGAGCAGACCATGTCATTCGAGAGCCGCCTACGGGTAGAGACGGGGACCCAGCCGTGGCGCTGGACGCCGGCGTTGCGCTAGGTTCGGGCGACGACCGCGCTTCAGGCTGGAAAGTGCAGCACGCGGTCAAGATCACCAGGGCGACGATAAGCACGCCTCTCATACAGGCACTAACTCGGCCTTCGCAGATTGGTTATGTGTTCGCCTAGGCCGGGGCGATCATCTCGACCTCGTTCCCGTCGGGGTCGTCAACGTAGAAAGTACGAACGCCTCGTAAGACGGGATGGATACCCGACCTAACCTCTAACCCTTCAGCGACGAGGCGTGCTTGCAAGCCTTCGTATTCGGTTGCCTCGACCCGCAACGCGAGGTGATGTAGCACTCGCTTTGGTTTCTCGCGCGGAAATTCCGTCGATGGGTCCGGGTGCGGTATCAGCACGATCATCTCCGGCACCTGATTGGCGCCGTCGCCAGCTTTGAGAAATTTGTTCGGGATCTGTGGTGGCGAGATGACCTCGAGGCCCAGGAGGTCGCGATAGAAATGCAGTGCGGTTTCCATATCGCGCACCCAGAGCACGACCTCCGCGAGGCCGGCTACGCTCTTGGTCACGCGGCGACAGCCGCTGCCATCGCCGCCAGATTGGCATCCCTCGCACGCGTCGGCACCGAGCAGCCCGGCGCCAGCAGCAGGCCGCGCCCGCCAGTCTCAGCGACTGCCGCACGCGCTTCGGCCTCCACCGCCGCGGGCGGCCCGTAAAGCAGGCTTCCGCGCTGCCCCAGCCCTCCCATCACGGCACGGCCGCTGATCGTTCGACCCTCGGTGAGCGTGGGGTTGCCCTGGTTGTGGACGGACCAGCTGACCACCTGCACCGGCATGTCGCGTGACAGGCCGAACTGCAGGTG
>DATCPU010000032.1:0-5593 GCA_036569925.1 Candidatus Dormiibacterota bacterium | reverse complement strand
GAGGCTTGCGACGTCGAGCGCTTGGCCATCGTCTTCTTCGCCTTTGCTCTTACGAGACCAAACCGTCGTGATCGACGACCGACTTAAGCGGCGAGGAACTCATTGCCTGCCTGCCTCGTCCGGGCCTGTCCGTGGTCATCGCTCCGTGTCATCGGCCGACAGAGTAGGCGCATTGAACTGTCCCGATTAGTTCGCGTTCTAGCACTATAAACGCGACTGCGTGGGTAGCCCGCCGCCCTTGGCGGTGGATGGGCGGGCCCCGAGCCATCAAAACCAAGAACCGGCCCATCCCCCCGAGCGGGCGGATCAGCCCACCTTGTTAACGGAAACCACCGGCAGAGCCGTCTGGATAGCTGCGATCTTCATCCTTTCACCCCCTTTCGTTTCCTAAGAAAATTTCGAGTAAATGTAGCGGAGGAAGCGTTGGGGAACTATTGAGGATCTATTTGGATAACGGTCTAGGCTTCCGGTGCTCAGCAATGTGAAATGCGGTTGAGAGGAGTTGCGTGGCAGCAAAAATCGCTATCGGCGTCAAGTCTCGAAGGACGCACCTGCGTCGCCTATCGGTGGTTTTCGCTATCGAGATCCGCCTGAAGATCGTTACCGAGCTCTACATGCGGGAAATGAGCCCAAACCAGTTCTACAAAGAATTCGGCGGTGGCTCACTCTCGAGGGTTACGAAGAACTTCGAAAGGCTCGAGGAGCACGGATGGCTCAGGTACATCCGGAGCGAGGGACCCGGCGGCAAGCGCCGCGGAGGCACCGAGCACTTTTACCGTGCGACCGAACTTGCCTTCTTCGATGCTGAGACCTGGGCCCTGGTGCCGTACTCCATCCGGGTTGCATCCACTTGGAGCATCTTCAAGATGATCGCCCCCCGGCTACGCGAAGCGATGGAAGCGTCGAGCCTGGAGGCACAGCGGAATCGCAACCTCACCTGCACCCCGCTACTTCTCGACCAAATCGGCTGGGAGCGTGTGATCGAGGCCATTGACGCTCGGTTCGTCTCCCAATTTGAGGAGCAAGAGGACGCCAGGCGTCGCGCATCCCGTTCCGGCGAGGAGCTGATTCGCGAGGATGTCTTTCTGATCGGGTTCGAATCGCCGGCGCAGGTTGACAGGCGAACTGTGCCTAGCCTGGCGGAGAGTCATAAGGAGCCCCTGATTCCCTTTGCGGAGCGCCTCTCGCCGGTCTTGGCCGACGAAGTGTGTATGCAGATCATCGCGGAGCTCAACCTGCGCGACATGAGCGTGACGCAGTTCCATCGCGAGTTCGGCGGCGATGCCTCGGTCGGTGCTATTCGCCGTCGCTTCAAGCGGCTAGAGAAGAACGGCTGGCTGAAGAAAGTCCACGAGGAAACGGGAGGGAAGCGCCGAGGAGCGACAGAGCACTTTTACCGTGCGACCGGACCGATAATCGTCGACAATTGCTCTTGGGTCGACGTACCAGACTCGCTAAAGAAGACGAGCAGCTGGAAGACCTTCGAACACTTTTCCGGCAAAGTCATAGAAGCGATGAAGGCTGGCACCTTTGACGCGCGCACGGACCGATACCTCACCTGGTCGCTCCTCAGCCTTGATCAGCAGGGCCATGAGAAAGTGCTCGCCGGGATCGACGCACTAGTCGCATTCATCGCCGGGGAGCAGGAACACGCCAAAGACCGCATGGCGAAGTCGAGGGAGAAGCCAATGGTGATGACCGTCGCCCTCTGCGCCCTAGAGGCGCCAAAGGGTTCGACCAAAGCGCCGTAGTGCCTAAACCAGCAAACCGGCCAGGAGCAGGACGACGCCGGCGGTTGCAGCGGCACCGCCCACGCCGAGCAGCCAGCGGCGGCGGGCGATGATCGAGACCGAGGCGAGGACGATGCCCACTTGGAGGCCGACCTCGGCCAGCTCGTAGAGGACGTGCTGGCTGTTGGCGTCATCGGTGTGGTGCTCGTGGCTCTGGATCCGAGCATTGAGGTGGCGGTCGATCGGAGCCAGCTCCTCGACCACGCGGGCCTCGTGCCGATCGGCCGCGATGGCCGCTTGGCGCTGCTGGGGACTGCCGGCGGCAAGGGTCCGCAGCAGCACCGAGTTGCCTCTGGCGATGTCGATCTTGACCCGGTTGCTCTCCAGCCGCGCAGAGGCGTCGGCGCGGTGGGTCTCGCCGGTGATGACCTCCTTCACCGCCTCGTTGGAGAGGAACACGGCGACAGCGAGGAAGGCCGCCATCAGGGCGACGACCATCGCCACGTTCCGCCCGTAGTGCGGACCGAGGTGGCTTTCTTCGCCGGTCGCTACCTGATGCCCCTGCTCGAAGCGCTCATATGATTTGTGGGCCTCCATCGTGTGGCGCGAGCCGCGGGGATACTCGCACTAAAGCCGCAGCCGGCGCGTTTACTGGACGGACGCGCCGTTGGCAGTCAGCGTCAGGTCGATGTTGCCCCTGGTCGCATTCGAGTAGGGGCAAACCTTGTGCGCGGCGCGGACCAGCTCGACCGCGCTCTCGCCCTCCACCGAGGGCAGCGTCACGGCCAGCTCGACCGCGATAGTGAAGCTGCGCTCCTCGCCGGTCACCAGCATCACCTTGGAGTCGATCTCGACGTCGCCGACCTCGAGCTTCTTCCTGCGGGCGACCGCGGCAAGCGCACTCTCGAAGCAGGCGGCGTAGCCGACGGCGAAGAGCTGCTCGGGATTGGTCCCGCCACCCTCGCCGCCCATCTCGGTCGGAGTGCGCAGATCGACTTCCAGCGCACCGTCGGAAGTGCGGCCGTGTCCGGCCACCCTGCCGCCGGTCACATGCGCTTCGGAGGTGTACAGGACCTTGCCCATGTGATGAGTTTATTTGCTCGACCTCGTCGTTACTTGCAATGGTCTGCCCATGCCGGAACCGGTCAAGCAGGGGCGGCGCTACATGCCCGGCCTCGACGGGCTGCGTGCGATCGCCGTGATCGGGGTGATGCTGTACCACCTCAAATTCGGCTGGGCGGAAGGTGGACTGCTCGGGGTAGGCGTGTTCTTCACCCTCAGTGGCTACCTGATCACGGACATCCTGCTCAACCAGGTGAACAAGGGCGGGATGAAGCTGAAGTCGTTCTGGCTGGCGCGCGCCCGCCGCCTGCTGCCGGCGCTCTTCGTGATGCTGATCGTGGTGACGGCGTGGGTGACCGTCATCGGCCCGCACCAGCCTGCCGACTTCCGCACCGCCGCGCTCAGCGCCGCCGCCTACGTCAACAACTGGTGGTTGATCTTCCACCACGTCTCCTACTTCGAACGCTTCGCACCACCCTCGCCGCTGAACCACCTCTGGACGCTCTCGGTCGAGGAGCAGTTCTACATCCTCTGGCCGTTCCTGCTGATGCTGGGACTGCGCTTCGTCCCCGAGCTGAAGAACGCGACCGGCGTCCGGCCTCGCCTCGCCGCAGTCACCCTGATCGCGGCGCTCTGCTCGGGCATCCTGATGGCGGTTCTCTACCACCCCTCGCTCGACCCGTCGCGGGTGTACTACGGGACCGACACGCGGGCGCTCGAGCTGTTGATCGGCGCGGCCCTGGCGATGGTCTGGCCGAGCCGCCGCTTGCACGCGCGCATCGCCTCACGGGCGCGGTGGATGGTCGAGGCAGCCGGCGTTGCCGGTCTGGTCGTGATCGGGCTGATGTTCTGGCGCACCACTGAGTTCTCACCGTTCCTCTACCGCGGCGGCTTCGCCGTGTTGGGGCTGGGCTCGGTCCTTGCCGTCGCCTCCCTCGCCCACCCGGCGTCGCGCCTCGGGCCGATAGTCGGCTGTAAGCCGATGCGTTGGATCGGCGAACGCTCTTACGGCATCTACCTCTGGACCCTGCCGATCGTCGTCCTCACCTCGCCCCAGGCCGCACATGGTCCCAACCTGCTGCGTGCCATCCTCCAGGTCACCGCGATCCTGACCGTGGCGGAGCTGTCCTGGCGCTACGTCGAGAACCCGATCCGCCATGGCGCCCTGGGCAGGCTGTGGGCACAGTGGAGAGCGGGAAGGTTGCGCCGCGGGCGGATAACCCGGCGCGGCTGGGCCGTCCTCACCGCCGGCGCCCTCGTCGTCGCGATCGCGATCGCCGGCCTTGCGGGCGTCGGCGTCTCGAGCAACTCGAACGCGATCGGCGCCGAACCCGTCGCCAAGACCGTCACTGTGAAAAACGTGCGGCAGGCACCGTTGGCGACCTCCTGCAAAGCCGTCATCCATATTGGCGACTCGACCTCGGAGGGGCTCATCTCCGACAACTACCTGCCAGATCGCAAGCAGCAGATCAGCTCCCAGTACGCGCGGGTCGGCGCCACCACGCAGCACTTCGAGATCGCCGGAGCCCTCTCGATCTACGAGAACTTCGAGGGAGAACCGAATGCGCAGGAAGTGGCCGAAGCGTGGAAAAACGAAGGGTTCAAAGGCTGCTGGGTGCTGGCGCTGGGGACGAACGAGGCCGCCGACGTCGCGGTCGGCTCGAAGTTCACCTACGCCGACCGGATCGACAGCATGATGTCCACGATCGGGGACGAACCGGTGCTGTGGGTGAGCGTGAAGTCGCTTGTCACCGACGGCCCCTACGCGGAGAAGAACATGGTGTCCTGGGACAAAGCGCTCCTCGAAGCCTGCAACCGCTACCCGCGGATGCGCATCTACAACTGGGCCGCCGACGTCAAGGACGCCTGGTTCATCCCCGACGGCATCCACTTCACCTCGCCGGGCTATGTGGCGCGCAGCAGACTGATCGGCGATGCCCTGCTCGAAGCCTTCCCCAACACGCACCCGCTGGCGATGACCGATGAAGACAACTGCCTCGTCTCGGCTTCCTCGTAAAGGCGCGGCACGCGTACGGGTAGCCTTGTCGGGTGCCCGGTCCGGCAAGTCGTGTGCTCTCCCAGTCGCAGCTGGCGACGCTGGCTAGACACGGCCGGGAGCAGACCGCCGCGGTCGGCGAGACGCTGTTCGAGATCGGCGACGAGAGCTACCCGTTCGTCGCGATAATCGAGGGTGAGGTCGCGGTGACCGATGCCGCCGGCCAGGAGATCGTCCGCCACGGCGACTCCGGCTTCCTCGGCGAGATGAACCTGCTCTCCGGGCAGACCGTCTTCCTCACCGCCGTGGTGACCGAGCCGATGCGCTACATCGCGGTCGACCGCGAAGAGCTGCGGCAGCTGCTCTTCGACGACGGTTCGCTCTCGGACCTGCTGCTCTCGGCGTTCGTCGAGCGGCGCGAAATGCTGCAACAGCGGGAGGGAATCGGAATCGAGATCGTCGGCCCGCGCGACTCGGCGGACACGCGCCGGCTGCTCGACTTTGCCAAGAGCCTGCGGTTGCCCAACTCCTGGATCGATCCGGCCGAGAACGTGGAGACGGCGGCCTTGGTCGAGCGTGCCGGCACCGACAGCCTGCCGCTGGTCCGCCTTCCCGGCGGCCACGAGCTACGGCGGCCAAGCAACGGCGAGCTCTCTCGGGCGCTGGGAATCGGGCTGGAGCTCTCGCAGCGGGAGGAGATCGACCTGCTCGTCGTCGGCGGCGGGCCGGCCGGCCTTGGCGCTGCCGTCTACGGCGCCTCGGAGGGTCTCGACACGCTGGTGATCGAGAGCACGGTCCTTGGTGG
>DATCPU010000031.1:0-6179 GCA_036569925.1 Candidatus Dormiibacterota bacterium | reverse complement strand
CCCTGTGGCCGGCGCCGCTTTCAAGACCGCGCTCGAGTCGCTGGCCAGGCGGCTGGGTCCTGACGACGAGCGCAGCCACAAGCAGCGGATGGCCGACTCGCTCGGCGAGCTGGTGCATCACGCCATGGACGAGGGCCGGCTGCCCCGGCGCAACGGCGTGCGACCGCACCTCAATCTGACGACCACGCTCGAGGGCATCAAGAACGAGCTCGGCGTGCCGCCGGCCGACCTTGAGCTCTCGCTGCCGATCTCGACCCGGACGCTGGAGCGCATCGCTTGCGACTCGACGATTTCTCGGGTGTTGCTGGCTGACTCGATGGTCATCGATGTCGGCCGGGCGACGCGGGTGGTCTCGGCGCCGACGCGCCGAGCCTTGCGAGCTCGAGATCAGGGCTGCCGCTGGCCGGGTTGTGATCGCAACGTCGATTGGTCGCATCCGCACCACATAGTTGCCTGGGCCAGAGGTGGGCCGACGAAATTGCCTAACCTTGTCTTGCTCTGTTACTTCCACCATCGCCTCGTACATGAGGGTGCGTGGCAGGTTGTGCAAATTGGTCGAGAGTTTCGGTTCGTGCCGCCAGATCTTGTGGTGTTTCGGCGAGCGCGCACCCGCGGTTTATGCTGGGCGGCTTAGAGCCGCGCCTTCCCTATATTGTTTTCGCGATGGATGACGGGCTCCAGCGCCTGACCCAACCCTTGGTGCGGGACGGCGGCAGGTTGCGGCCAGCATCTTGGGATGAGGCGCTTGACCGCGCCGCCGCCGGGTTTGCGAAGGCTCGGGGTTTGGGTCCCAACGGCTTTGGGATGTTCAGTTGTTCCAAGACCACCAACGAGATGAACTTCATGGCGCAGAAGTTCACGCGCGTTGTGATGGGAAGCAACAACATCGACAGCTGTAATCGCACTTGACACGCTCCAAGCGTCGCCGGTCTGGCGACAGTGTTCGGAGCCGGAGGAGGAACCTCGTCCTATCGCGAGGTTGAGCAGACAGACCTCGTGATCCTCTGGGGCTCCAACGCTCGTGAGACGCACCCGATCTTCTTTCATCACCTCCTGCGTGGAGTGCGCAATGGCGCCAAGCTCTTTGCCGTCGATCCTCGCCGCACCGGGTCCGCCGAGTGGGCCGACGTGTGGCTGGGCCTTGACGTTGGCAGCGACATCTCCCTCGCGAACGCGATGGCGCGCGTGATCATCCACGAGGGCCTCGCGGACACCGGCTTCATCGCCCGCGCCACGACCGGCTACGACGAGTTCGCTCGCTGCGTCGAGGCTTATCCGCTTGAGCGCGCCGAGCGCGAGACAGGCGTGCCCGGCGACGCGATCCGCGAAGTGGCCCTCGCCTATGGGCGCGCGAAGACCGGGATGATCTGCTGGACGCTCGGCATCACCGAGCATCACAACGCGACCGACAACGTCCTTGCCCTTATCAACCTCGCTTTGCTCACCGGCAAGGTTGGGCGATTTGCCTGCGGCCTCAACCCCCTCCGCGGGCAGAACAACGTCCAGGGTGGGGGGGACATGGGCGCCATCCCCGCGCGCTTCCCAGGTTTCCAGGACTTGGAGGAGCCGGCCACCCACACCATGTTCACGACGGCCTGGGGCGGGGCGAAGTTTCCTACGAAGAAGGGCTACCACCTCAGCGAGATGTTCGAGTCGATGGGCCACAACGAGCTCAAGGCGCTTTACGTAATCGGTGAGAACCCCGCGCGCAGTGAGGCCGATCAGACGCATGCGGTCCGTTTGTTGAGCGGTCTCGACCACCTCGTCGTGCAGGACATCTTTTTGACCCAGACCGCTGAGCTCGCCCACGTTGTGCTGCCCGCGGCCGCGGGATGGGCTGAATCGGAGGGCACTGTCACGAACAGCGAACGCCGCGTTCAGCGCGTGCGCCGCGCGCTCGACCTGCCAGAGGGCGCTCGCGATGACATCGAGCTCATCTGCGAGATCGCGCAGCGTCTGGGGGCCAGCTGGGGCCGGCCCACCGCCGAGCAGGTTTGGGACGAGGTCCGCAGCCTCTCTCCCATGCACGCCGGCATGTCCTACGCCCGCCTCGACGAGCTCGGAGGCATCCAGTGGCCCTGCCCCGACGAGACCCATCCCGGCACCGAGTTCCTTCACGCCCGCCTCTGGGCTGATCCGATCGAAGGTCCCGCCGCGCCTTTCCATGCGGTGGAGAACGATCCTCCGGTCGATCTGCTCACCGAGGAGTTTCCGGTCCGCCTCACGACCGGGCGCCGGCTCGATTCGTTCAACACCGGTGTGCAGACAGGCAGTTACACGTCGCCTTTGCGCCGGCGCGAAGCCATCCTCATCTCGCCGGCGGACGGAGCTCGCTTTGGGGTCGGCGATGGAGAAAGGGTGCGCATCAGCTCCCGCCGCGGCTCAGTTGAGGCGCCCATCCGCTTTGATCCTTCGCTGCGGCCGGGCCTCGCCTTCATGACCCTCCACTTTCCCGACCAGGTCGCCACCAACATCCTCACCATCGACGCCACCGATCCCAAGTCCGGCACCGCCGAGTTCAAGGCGAGCGCGATCCGGATCGACAAGCTGGTCCCGGTCCCGGCCAACTAATTGGACATCCGGACCACCGGGGGGCCGCCGGCAGCCGAGGAGATCGCCGCTGTCGACGGATTTCTCGGCGCGCCCGAGTCCCTGTGGGACGGCGGTGCTCGAGTTGAGTCGGACGATCACCTTGCCTACGGCGGACAGGCCGTCCGTTCTCGTCGTCACCTCCTGTTGCCCGTGCTGCACGCCGTGCAGGATCACGTGGGCTGGGTGAGCCGCGGAGCGCTGGAGTACGCCTGCCGGCGGCTCTCGATCCCACCCGCCGACGCATACGGGGTCGCCAGCTTTTATGCGCGCTTCGCACTCGAGCCGCGGCCAGCACTTGCGGTTCACGTTTGCGATGACATCGCGTGCAAGTGCGCCGGCGCGGATGAGCTTTGCGATGCGCTCGTGAAAGGCTTCGGCCCGGCGGGCACACCCGGCCCGTCAGGCTCTGCCGCCTGGTATCGCAGCCCATGCCTCGGTCTGTGTGATCGCGCGCCGGCGGCGCTTGTCGAGCGATCCGGTAGCCGCCACGACGAAGCTCGGGTCGCGCCGGCTGTTTACGAAACGCTTGGCGCGATCCTCAGCGGAGCGTGGCCTTCCGGCGACGGGCCGATGCAACCACGGGCTGGAGCAAGGCTGCTGCGGCGGGTCGGGATTGTGGATCCGTCAAGCCTCGACAGCTATATCGACGCCGGCGGTTATACGGCGCTGAGGCGCGCTCTCGACCTTGGTCCCGAAGGCGTGATCCGCGAGGTGACCGAGGCTAAGCTGCTGGGCCGCGGCGGCGCCGCTTTTCCGACGGGGCGCAAGTGGGACGCGGTGGCCAAGGCCCCGGTTCATCCTCACTACATGGTCTGCAACGCCGACGAGTCGGAGCCGGGCACCTTCAAGGATCGCGTGTTGATGGAGGCCGATCCATTCGCAGTCGTGGAGGGCATGACGATCGCCGCGCACGCCACCGGCTGCGAGCAGGGTTATCTCTACGTTCGCACCGAGTATCCCCTGGCGCGAGAGCGCATTGAAAACGCCATCGGCCAGGCGCGCGCGAAAGGATTTCTGGGCGCTGACGTTGCCGGGTCCGGGATGGCCTTCGACATCGAGGTGCGGCGCGGCGCCGGCGCGTACATCTGCGGCGAGGAAACCGCGCTCTTCAACTCGATCGAGGGGAAGAGGGGAGAGCCCCGCAACAAGCCACCATTTCCTGTCGCCGTGGGCCTCTTCGGCAAGCCCACGCTGGTCAACAACGTCGAGACCCTGACCAACGTGCTCGAGATCCTCACTCGCGGCAGCTCGGAGTACGCGAAGCTCGGCACCCCCGAGTCCGCGGGCACGAGGCTCTTCTGTGTGTCGGGTCACGTCCGCTCGCCCGGACTCTACGAGGTGGCGATGGGCACGACGCTCCGCGAGCTGATGCACCTCGCCGGTGGCCTCCGTGAGGGCAGGTCGCTGCGCTGTGTCCTCCTGGGCGGTGCAGCGGGCTCATTCGTCACCGAGTCGCAGCTCGACGTGCCCTTGAGCTTCGAAGGCACCCGGGCTATCGGCGCGACGCTCGGATCGGGCGCTGTCATCGTCTTCGATGACACGACAGATCTCGAGGCGGTGCTCCTCCGTATCGCCCGCTTCTTTCGCGACGAGTCTTGCGGGCAGTGCGTTCCTTGTCGCGTTGGGACCGTGCGGCAGGAGGAGGCGCTGAAGAGGATCCTCACCGAACGCAACCAATCTCTTCGTGAGACCGACATCGCACTGCTCAGCGATATCGCACGCGCGATGCGTGACGCTTCGATCTGCGGGCTCGGGCAGACCGCCGCCAACGCGATCGGCTCAGCTGTGATCCAGCTGAAGATCGCGGGAGCGAACTAGATGTCCGTGTTTCTCGGCATGCCCAGGCGAATGGTTACCGTCAACATCGACGGTGAGGACGTGCAGGTCACGGAGGGCACCACGATCCTGGAGGCCTGCCGCGGCCTCAGCATCGACACCCCGACGCTCTGCCAGCTCGAGAACCTGACTCCGGTCAACGTGTGCCGCGCATGCGTCGTCGAAGTCGACGGCTCTCGCGTGCTCGTGCCTGCTTGCTCACGGAAGGTCGAGGCCGATATGAAGGTCCACACCGACTCCGAGCGCGTGCGGCACAGCCGCCGCATGGTCCTCGAGATGCTCGCCTCGTCGGTCGACATGTCGCTCTGCGGGCCGCAGGTCAGCGGTTGGATGGCGCAGTACGGCGCCGAGCCTCAGCGCTATGGAGCCGGCGCGGCCACAGTGGCTCAGCCCGTAAAGATCGACAACGACCTGTACGTTCGCGACTACTCGCGCTGCATCCTCTGCTACAAGTGCGTCGAGGCGTGCGGCGTCGACGCGCAGAACACGTTTGCAATTGGTGTGGCGGGGCGCGGGTTCGAGGCGCACATCTCGACCGAGTTCACCGTGGAGCTCCCAGAGTCGGCATGTGTGTACTGCGGCAACTGCATCGGCGTTTGTCCGACTGGCGCCCTGATGTTCAAGAGCGAATACGACATGCGCCAGGCCGGCACCTGGAACGAGTCGGAGCAGAAGGTGACGGAAACCGTGTGTCCCTACTGTGGCGTCGGCTGCATGCTCGAGCTGCACGTCCAGGACAACTCGATCGTCAAGGTGACCTCCCCGCTCGACCACAGCGTCACCGCCGGCCACCTGTGCGTGAAGGGGCGGTTCGGATTCCAGTTCGTCCAGCGCCGAGGGCCGAAGTAAGCCTCCTCTTGGGATAATGCCCTCATGCCAATCGTGTGGACCGAGGATCCCGCCGCCAACCGCCTCCTCGAAACCGATCCCCTTGCGTTGCTCATTGGGCTCGTGCTCGACCAGCAGGTCAAGATGGAAAAGGCCTTCAGCGGCCCCTATGTGCTGAAACAGCGACTCGGCCATCTCGACGTTCGTAAGATCGCGGCCATGGATCCCGACCAGCTGGTGGCCGTGTTCCGCGAGCGGCCCGCCCTCCACCGGTTTCCCGGCAGCATGGCGCTGCGCGTCCAGGCCCTCTGCCAGAGCGTGGTGAAGGAATATGGGGGCGATGCCGCCGCGGTCTGGACCCAGGCACGCGATGGGGACGACCTTGCTGTGCGGATCAAGAAGCTGCCCGGCTTTGGGGAGATGAAGGTGAAAATCCTGGTGGCCGTGCTGGCCAAGAAATTTGGCGTCAAGCCCCCGGGCTGGGAGAAGCACGCCGCCAACTGGCACACGGTGGCGGATGTCGATTCGGAGGCGACTATGGCGGAGGCCCGCGTCGTCAAGCGCGAGATGAAATTGAAGGCGAAGAAGACGTAGGGTCTGCTAACGTTTGCGCTCCGGCGCGGCCACAGGGAGTCGCGCGGAGAGATCAGTGGCCTAGGAGATGAGATGAGAGAGTGCACGCCCACCCGGGACGAGTCTCGGGCGCTGGCTCAGGATTACAAGCTGATCCCGGTGTATCGGGAGGTGCTCGCCGACATGCTCACCCCCGTTCGTGCCTACACGCTCCTTTGCCCTCCCGGCTCGCCAGGTTTTCTTCTCGAGAGCGTGGAGGGAGGTGAGAGGGAGGCCCGCTACTCCTTCATCGGTTTCGAGCCGCGCGCTCTCGACCTTGGCGACGGCGACCCCTTGCCCGCCTTGCGTGC
>DATCPU010000030.1:0-3856 GCA_036569925.1 Candidatus Dormiibacterota bacterium | reverse complement strand
TGCTTATCCTCCGGTATAAGGATGGGCTTTGATCTCAAAGGCTTTCTCCCCGCCACGCATGGGCGGTAATGAGGACAAAGTCATGGCCGGGGGAACCCCGACCAACCCTGCAGCGCTGGTTCTATAGCAAGGCGCGTTACTGCTCTATTCCCACTCGATGGTGCCGGGCGGTTTGCTCGTGATGTCGAAAACGACGCGGTTGACACCCTTCACCTCGTTCACGATCCGGTTGCTGATTCGCGCGAGCACCTCGTAAGGGACGCGCGCCCAATCAGCGGTCATCGCGTCTTCGCTGGTGACGACGCGGACAGCAACCACGTTGGCGTACGTCCTGAAATCGCCCATCACTCCGACTGTCTCGAGCGGGGTCAACACGGCGAAGGATTGCCAGACCTGCCTGTAGAGTCCGTTGCGTTTGATCTCATCGACCACGACCCAGTCGGCATTGCGCAGGATCTCGAGGCGTTCGGCGGTGACCTCGCCGAGGCACCGGATCGAAAGCCCGGGCCCGGGGAACGGCTGCCTGTAG
Organism: Candidatus Dormiibacterota bacterium; assembly: GCA_036569925.1. Taxonomy (GTDB): domain Bacteria; phylum Chloroflexota; class Dormibacteria; order Dormibacterales; family Dormibacteraceae; genus Palsa-872. Next base: position 3,327 of record DATCPU010000030.1, on the reverse strand, counting down.
ACCATCTCCTCGGGCATCCCGAGCTCCATCCCCACCGACCGCACTTCGTCTTTGAACAAATAGCGGAGCGGTTCGATGAGCTGGAAACGAAGCCCCGGTGGCAGCCCACCTACGTTGTGGTGCGTCTTGATCTTCACTGCGGTCGAGGAAACATCTGCGGCGGTCGACTCGATGACGTCGGGATAGAGCGTGCCCTGGGCGAGGAAGTCGATGTGGCCGAGGCTCAGCGCCTCCGCCTCGAACACCGTGATGAACTCTCGCCCCACAATGCGCCGTTTCTGCTCGGGATCGATCACGCCGCGCAGGGCATCGAGGAACCTGTCGGTCGCATCGACGTACCTGATGTTCATGTCGAGGTTGCCGTGCATCACCGCGAGCACTCGCTCCGGCTCCTCCTTACGCAGAAGGCCGTTGTTGACGAACACACATGTCAGCTGGTCGCCGATCGCGCGATGCACAAGAGTCGCGGCCACCGCCGAATCGACACCGCCCGATAACGCACAGATGACTCGGCCTGTCCCGACCTGTGCTCGAATGCTCTCCGTCGCCTCGGCGATGAACGAGCCCGCCGTCCACGACGCGTCGCACTTGCATACGCCGTAGAGGAAGTTGCGCAGCACCGCACGACCGCTGGGCGTATGCACGACCTCGGGGTGGAACTGGATGCCGAAGATGCCATGGCCGTCGGTGAACGCGGCCACCGGGGAGTTGCCGCTGGACGCGAGCGAATGAAAACCCGGCGGGAGCTCGCTGACATGGTCTCCGTGGCTCATCCACACTGGCAGCTCGGAGCCCAAGCCCTGGAAGAGCCCGTTCGGCTCTCGCACCGCCAGCAGCGCAGGACCGTACTCGCGAGCCTGGCCGGGGTCGACCTTACCCCCGAGGTGATGGGCGATCAACTGCATGCCGTAGCAGATGCCCAGCACCGGAACGCCGGCCCGTAGAGCCTCGGGGTCGACCTGGGGAGCGCTCGTCTCGTAGACGCTCGAAGGTCCCCCGCTCAGGATCAGGCCCGCAGGGTGGCGGTCTTTCAGCTCAGCCCAGGGCGTCGTCCCTGGCACGAGCTCGCAGTACACGTTGGCCTCGCGAACGCGCCGCGCAATCAGCTGGCTGAATTGCGAGCCGAAGTCCAGGACGAGAACCGTCTGTGCCCGGGCGCCGCCCTTGGTCTCCTTGCGAGGCCGGGCGGCGGTGGCGGTCTTGCTCAGCCCTTTCCCATCCCCACGTGTTGGGCCTGCTGGAAGCTCTTGCCCTCTGAGGTAATCGATGGCGCGATGACCATCTCAACGTGCTGGAACTCGGCGATGTCATTTGCCCCGCAGACGCCAAGGGCGGATCGAAGGGCGCCGGCAAAGTTCTGCGAGCCGTCGTCGACCCGGGCGGGACCGAGCAGGATCTCTTTGAGAGTCGCCTTCGTGCCGACATGGATGCGCGTCCCGCGCGGTAAGTTGGGGTCGGGCGTCGCCATCCCCCAGTTAAAGCCCTTGGATGCTGACTCCTCGGCGCCGGCCAGCGGCGTCCCGATCATCACGGCGTCGGCCCCGGACGCGAACGCCTTGCAGACGTCAGCGCCGATACGCATGCCGCCGTCAGTGATGACCGCGACGCGCATCCCGCCTCTCCTCATGTGCTCGTCGCGCGCAGCGGCGACATCCGCGGTCGCCGTCACCTGCGGCACGCCGACCCCAAGGACGCCTCGCGTTGTGCAGGCGGCACCGGGTCCGACACCGACGAGGATTCCCGCGATGCCGGTTTCCATCAGCTCGAGCGCCGTCTCGTAGTGCACACAGTTGCCGACCACGACCGGAATGTCACATGCCCTCACCAGCTCCTCGAACGACAGCTGGTGGTATGACCTCGACGAGTGGCGTGCGGTCAGCACGGTGCCCTGCACGACCAGGACGTCAGCGCCGGCTTTCTGAGCCAGCTCGGCGCGCTCGGCAGCGCGGGCGGGGATCGTCGAGACCGCGCATGCGACGCCCGCAGCTTTAATCGCATTGATCCGTTCCGAGATGAGCTGCGGCTTGACGGGTTCCCGATAAACCTCCTTTAGGAGGGCGTTGACGTGTGCCTTGTCTGCTTCAGCGATTCGCTTGATGATCGGTGCCGAGTCTTCGTATCGCGTGTGCACTCCGTCGAGGTTGAGAACCGCAATGCCGCCAAGCTTGCCCATCGCGATGGCGAACTCGACGTCGACGACCCCGTCCATCGCGGAGCCCCAGATGGGGATTGGAAGCTTGAGGCGATCGCCTAAGGCGAAGGAGATGTCGACCTCGTCGGGGTTGAGCGTCACGCCACCGGGCACGAGCGCGACCTCGTCGAAACCGTAGGAGCGACGCGCGTAGCGTCCGATTCCTATCTGGAGGCCAGACTGGCCGATCTGAAGCCCAGACTGCTCCCCGGGTACCACTCCGCGGGTTGCGAGCCGACTCTGATTCAGGGTGTGCTTACTCCAATGGCGGCGGGCTTTTCGAAATTATACGAGAAGCAGGTACTCGCCAATGGCCCGCGCTCCGTGGCCGCATATCCTTTATTTATGTATAGGACGCTGGAGTACCTTCGCGGGATCTCCGACGACGACGTGCGGCGTCTACGCTCGCGTGGCATCCAGCACACCAACCAGCTCCTTCACCGCACCTCGCTTGGCATTGATCGCGAGCGGCTCTCGAAGAAAACCGGCATCACCGCTGCGCGCCTCCTGGAGTTCGCGCACCAATGCACGATGCTCGAGGTCTCGGGCATGGAGCGGCAGCTACCTGTCATCCGGCGATTCGGCATCGAGACGATGAAAGGACTGCGTGCTCAGGACGCTGGGAGGCTTCATGCCAAGCTTGCCGAGGCAGTCGGTCTCGCGGGCGCGCCGAGCCTGTCGGACGTGCAGTACTGGATCAGCCAGGCCACCGCCCTCGACATAATCGAAGAACCAGAAGAAAAAGCCCCCCTCACGTCAATCAGCTAAGCGATAAGTAGCACTCGTAGGCTGAGAAGCATTACTAGCGCCGCAGGGTTGGCCGGGGTCCCCCCGGCCATGACTTTGTTCCCCACGACTCCCAATCGTTGAGAGGAGAAACGTCTAAGACAAGTCCCTTCCTTATACCGGAGGGAGAGCAGCCACGCGCGAAGCGCCTGGCGATGAGGGGAACCACCGGGGGTTCCCTCTCATTCTTTAAGTGAAGACGCTGCGCCGCCGTTTCAGGTTTGCGTAGACGCCCTGCTGGATCGTTTCGCGTACCTCGTCGGCGAGGGTCATCACCAGGTTTCGGTCGTCGGCCGCCTCCGGCGGGTAGGACTCCACATGGATCGGCTCGTGGAACTCGAGCCTCCATT
>DATCPU010000029.1:0-1682 GCA_036569925.1 Candidatus Dormiibacterota bacterium | reverse complement strand
GCGCAACAAGAACGAGACGAAAGGTCCGCTTCAGCCAGCGATCGCGCTAGATATGAGAGGGGACCCGGATGGTCCCCCCTGCGCGCAAAGCGGCGTTGAGGATGGGACTTACTGATTGCATCGCTGCGAGCTGCGCGCGCGTCTGCTCCTCCTCCGGTATATCGATGGGATTTATTAATTACGTGCTCCCAGCGACGCCCGGAGACGATTTGAGACAAAGTCATGGCCGGGGGGACCCCGGCCAACCCTGCCACGATTGTCCTAGCCTTCCAGAAATTCCAGCGCTGCTCTCTTGAACTCTCCCGCCGGGACTGCTGACATGTGGTTCCTGCCGGCGATGGTGAGGAGCTTCGCCGTCGGGATGCTCTCGATGAGCCGGTCGACATCCCAGACGATATCGTCCTGATCGCCAACCACGACGAGCACCGGGTTCTTGATCGCAGCCAGCGCCGCTGCATCCGGCTTGGGCTGAGGGCCGAGGATGCATGCCGCCAACGCCTCGAGGTCGTTTGAAGGCCTCGCCTTGGCGAAGTTGTAGAACGTCTCTGCCACCGGGCTCTCGATCGGGCCGCCTCGCATGGCTTTTGCAATCTCACCCGCGGCGCGGAACGCGCCGCCCCAACCGGCACCACCGAGAACCACGCGGTCGACTCGCTTGGGGAAATCGAACATCGCTTGCACTCCGATCTTTGCGCCCATCGAGTAGCCGAGAAAGTTCGCGGTCTGGATCTCGAGATGGTCGAGGAGACGGCGGACGTCGGCGGCCATGATCTCCAGGGCGTAGGCGGCCGGGTCGTGTGGCTTGTCGCTGCTGCCGTGGCCACGGCAGTCGAGGCCGAGTACCCGGAATCCGGCGGTCGTCAGCGTCTCCTGCCACCGTGTTCCCACCCAGTTCAGCTGGTAATCGGACGCAAAGCCGTGCACCAGGACGATTGGCGTGCCGCTCTCAGGACCGTGGAGCTCGAAATGCAAACGGACGCCGTCACTGTCGAAATCCATCGCGCTCAATAGTCGTTGATACTGGCGTTGCATGGCAGGGCGGCGCGCAGTCCACGAACGATCTGGAAAGGTCTTGGCGGATGACCTGGAGGTCGAGCTTTCCTTCTTTGGCCGCACGGCGGGCCTCATGTTCCGGCGCCCGCTCGATCCGGGCCAAGGCATGTGGATCAACCCGTGCAACGGGATTCACATGATGTTCATGAGGTCCGCGATCGACGCTGTGTTTCTCGACCGCAAGGAGCGCGTCAAGAAGGTGTTCCGCAAGCTTCCGGCCTGGTATGGCGTGGTTTGGTTGGTGTGGGGCGCGGAAAGCGTGCTCGAGCTCCCGCCAGGGTCGACCGCCGGCATCGATCTCAAGCCTGGCGACCAGATCCTCCTGTAAAGAGGGGCTTGACAGTCCGCCTACCTTTCCAGGGGTGCTCACGCGCGTCTTCGACCTCCTCCTGCCTCCGCGATGCGGGGCATGCAGAGCCGTCGGGTCATGGCTCTGCGAGCGCTGCCGGGGAAGGATCAGGCACCTCGAGGAGCCCATCTGCCGGCGGTGTGGCGTGGAGCTGGAGTTTGCCCAAACGAGCTGTGGCTGCCGGTCGCGCCTCAAGGCCCTGTCGCGCCTGCGTTCGGCAGCCGCCTATGAGGGCCCGATCGAGCTGGCCATCAGGCGCTTCAAGTACGAGGGCTGGCAG
>DATCPU010000028.1:0-2591 GCA_036569925.1 Candidatus Dormiibacterota bacterium | reverse complement strand
GCAATGGCGCGTCTGCATCATCGGCGCCGGGAAAATCGGCGCGGCGCTGGCGCGCTACCGTGGATTCGCGGAACGCGGCTTCGTCGTCACCGGCGTGTACGACAGTGACGAGGCGAAGATCGGCAAGCGATGGGAATCGCTGACCGTGAGGTCGATCTCGGATCTGGAAAAGGACGCCGCGAAAGAGGAATACGACATCGCAGTCGTCGCGACTCCGTCCGAAAGCACTCCGGCGGTGGTGAAGCAGGTCGTACGCGCGGGGATCAAGGCCATTCTCAATTTTGCGCCGGTGCAGCTGTCCGTTCCTTCCGACGTAACCGTCAGGAACGTGAACATGGCAATGGAGCTGGAAGGGCTATCGTTCGCGCTAACGAACCGGAGCGATTAACTGCCAGCGCCATGACGCTGACAGCGGCGAGTGCGAGGGGGAAACAGCAAGAGGGACGTCCGAAGATTTCGAACGTCCCTCTTGTTTATGGAGCCATCCTCGTTCAGCGCTTTCCGCTGACGTAGATGTGATCCATTGACTCGGTGAAGGCGGCTGGGACGACGCCGCCAAGCCCGCCCCAAGTCGGGTTCCACTTCATCAGGTCCCACGTAGCATTACCCGGCACGAACTGGATTCCGGTGTAGCTCCCTACGTGGACCCCGTCGAGCCACCAATCGACTGTGCCATCTCGTGTCCCGGCACTGTTGGCCTTTATCACCAATTCATATTTCTGCCATTGACCACGAACGATCGTTGCTGGCTGGCCAAGGTTGGGCGCAAGCTCCGCGCTCGTCCCATTGTCAACATCGCCTCCTGCGACAACGCCCTGGAGGTTGACCCAATAGCTAAGGGCCTCGGTCCCGCAGCCCCTGACGTTGCTGTATAACCTGTTGCCTGAAGTGGTTCCGTCTGAAACCCAGACGTGCAAAGTCTTGGTGACGTCCGGCCCACAGTGACCGTAGAAGTTGGACGAGACCTTCATCCAGCTGCTGATGTAGAGCGTCTTGTAGGTGCCGGCCGACCAATCGTTCTCGAGCGAGTTAGGTCCAGTGCCTCCGGTCATACCGGCCGGATAGGTCAGCTGCAGAACCCCTGACGGGGAACGCGGAGCCGAAGCGTCCTGGACGGTCGCGGCATTTACCTGACCGTACTCGAAGTACCAGCCGTCCTGGTTTGGCGTGGTGAAGTCATTTTCCGTAATGCGTGTCATTCCCGCGGGCTCGGCGGATCCGCTCGGGGGAGGAGGAGGAGGAGGCGCTGAAACGGTGACCGTTGCACTGCCACTCTGATTCTCGCTGATCGCGGTGATCTGAGCCGGTCCCGCTGCCAAGGCCGAAACAAGGCCAGAGGCAGAGACAGTGGCAACGCCGGTATTGCTCGAGGTCCAGCTGACGGCGCGGCCCGTGAGCACGTTGTTGTTGGCATCACGAGTTACGGCAGAAAGCTGCACCGTTTCTCCGACCTGGAGGCTCGGAGTCGCAGGTGTTACCGACACCGATGCTACTGGAGCTGGAGCCGGTGCGTTGACGGTAATTGCTGACGAGGAGGTCTTGCCTTCGCTCGAGGCAGTCATCGTCGCTGAACCAGCGGCGACGGCGGTGGCCAGTCCCGATCCCGATACTGTCGCGATCCCACTGTTGCTCGAGCTCCAACTGATCACGCGCCCAGAGAGCACGTTGTTATTGGCGTCGCGTGTGACAGCTGAGAGCTGCACCGTACCACCGATCTGCAGGTTGGCGGTTGCAGGGGACACCGATATTGACGCCACCGGAATCGGAGCTTGTGCACTCACGCTCAAAGACGCCGAGGCACTTTTCCCTTCGCTGGAAGCAGTAATCGCGGCGGTGCCCGGCGCAACGGCCGAGATATCGCCGCTGCTCGACACCGTCGCGACGTTCGGGCTACCACTCTGCCAAGTCACAGTCCGGCCAGTCAGGGCATTTCCGCTCGAGTCCTGAACCGTGGCTGTGGCGTGTGCCGTCTGTCCAACTACGACCGCCGAGGGGTTGATGGCCACTAGAACCTTGGCAACCGGAAGCGGAGAGGGTGGGACGACCGTCATCGCGGCCTGCCCAGTCACACCTTCGCTGACTGCGCTGAGAGTTGCCGCTCCTGGAGCGACGCCGACCACGACTCCTGAATCGGTGACCGTAGCTACCGAGGCGGGCGAGCTAAACCATTGTACTGGCAGGTCTCCCAGGGAGGCGCCACTGGCATCCTTCAACGTCACCCTCGCGCGCTGGGTCTGTCCAGCAATGAGCGAAGGGGACGGGAGTGTTACGGATACCGACGCTACTTGATTCGTTTTGACATCGATAGTAGACGTCCCATCATATGATGCACAAGCAGCGACTGCGACAGTCAGGCCGGTCACTGCCAGGATGAAAGCACGCATTTCGCGCCCTCCTGTATAGTGTGATTCGGCGGCTCGACTGGCATGGCGCGTTGGACTGCGCGTTAGCCTCGTGGCTTTGCGTCGCCGGCTTTCGCCGGGTTTGCCTTTGTCGCCCACCCCCAAGAGAGGCTTGCGATCCTGCCGTTCTATACCTGCTAATACTCACCGTTACTCAACTTGGCGAGCTTCTCCTGCTACATGGGCGAC
>DATCPU010000027.1:0-2600 GCA_036569925.1 Candidatus Dormiibacterota bacterium | reverse complement strand
TGCGAAGACTCTCCTCCGCCCGCCTGCAGCCCACGGCCGGGCGACTGCTCGTACCGTCCAGCCCCAGAAGTCTCAACTCCGTTTTCAACGGCCTGAACAAGTCTGGCTTGAGTTTCGCCGACAACGGCGGCTTCCAGAACTCGCCTCCGGACACGACAGGTGCGATCGGCCCAAACCACTACGTCGAGCTCATCAACTCGGTGATCGGCGTCTACAACAGAAGCGATCTCAGCCTCGCCGTCCAAGCCACGTTCTTCGCTTGGTTGGGCGTCGCCAACCCCTTCGCGACGCCGCTTTGTGATCCTCAGATCCAGTGGGATCCTTCCTCGCAACGGTGGCTGTACGTGGTTCTCGAGTGCATCCCCGGCAATGACAAGTTTCTGTTCGGCTGGTCAAAGACTCCGAATCCTACCGACCTCGTCAACGGCTGGTGCAAGTTCAACCTCAGCACCCCGGGCGTGCTGTCCGACTACCCAAAGCTCGGCCACAGCAGCAAATACATGATGGTGGGCACCAACAACTTCAGCGACTCAGGCATCAATCCTTTTGTCACTGCCCAGATCACCTGGATGCGGACTCCCAACCCCGGCGTCACCACCTGCACGGCGCCGTCGGCGCATTTTGAAGGCTCGGCGGCCACGCCGCTCACGAACGGCGATGGCGTAACACTCACCTCGACTCCAGTGCCTGTCAACACGAGCACCAACGCCGCCGACGGTTATGTGATCTCCGGGTACGATGCCTTCGGCGCTGGGCCGCCCGGAGTGCCGCAACACAAGCTGGCGGTGTTTCATCTCGACAGCCTCGGGATTCTGCACGCCGCCAGCGACCTCACAGTCAACATTTACTCGATCCCCGCGCCAGCTCCCAACCTGGGCGGTTCCTCATTCAATATCGATACGCTCGATGCGCGCCTGACCCAAGCCGTCGGCGACCCAACCACGGGGATCTACACGCAGCACACTGTCGACGGAACTCTTGGGCGTTCCAAGGTCACCTGGTACGAGATCAAAGTCGTGTCCGGAGTGCCAAAGCTGATTCAACAAGGCGACATCACGAGCTCCACGGACTTCGTGTACAACGCGGCCATCTCGCCTCGCGGCGATGGGCAGGGAGCAGTGATCTTCTACAACCGCTCGAGCGCCGCGATCGATCCCGTCATCGCCACGCAGGGCCGGATGATCTGGACCGCGGCGGGCCAGATGGAGCCCGGTGAGATCGTGCTTGCGGCGAGCACCGCGGGCGACAGCGACTTCAGCTGCGACTTCACCCTTCATGGCGAAGCGTGCCGTTGGGGCGACTACTCGGGCGCGTCACCAGACCCCAACAACAACAACGTGGTCTGGGGCTCGAACCAGGCCCTTACGACCCCCAGCATCGACGGTGGCAACCCGAACTGGGTGACCCAGAACTTCGCCATCGCCGGCCCTGTCGTGTCACGTGTGGGAGTCATTCAGTCCTCCCCCGTTCCGACGCCGACGAGAGATCCGGCCGGATCGGGGCCGGCACCCGCACCCCCCGGAACTCGCTAGACCAGGCGTCGTGGGCGCCCTGAGGACAAGAGAAACCGCCGCCCCCCGTTAAGCGCAGGAGTGCCCAGGTCAATGTTTGGGGTGAGGCCGAGCCTCGCCCGGGTGCTCGCCGGCGCTCTGCTGGCGGCAGCCCTCCCCGCCCTACACGCTCAAGAAGCCGGCGCAGCGGTTGCGTTGGGCGGGACGTTTCACGCCCTCACCCCGAGCCGGATCCTGGACACGCGGTCGGGCAGCCCACTCGGTCCGGGCACCACCCTTAACGTCCCGATCGCCGGCCAGGGCGGGGTGCCCCTCACCTCGGTCAGCGCTGTCGTGCTGAACGTGACGGCCACCAACACCACGGCTCCGGGCTTCCTGACGGTGTTTCCAGCCGGCGTGGCCCTGCCGCTCGCTTCCAACCTCAACTGGGTCGGCGGCCAGACCGTCGCCAAGCTGGTCACTGTCGGCCTCGGATCCGGCGCGGTGAGCGCGTACAACCCTCGCGGCTCCGCCGACGTCATCTTCGACGTCGCGGGTTACTACTCCACGCCAGATGTATCGCCAGGTCCTGACGGCCTGTTCAACCCCCTCGTTCCGGCCCGGCTGCTGGATACGAGAACGGGCATCGGCGCCCCGGCCGCCAAGCTAGCCGCCGGCCAGACCCTCGATCTTCAGGTGACAGGCCGGGGGAACGTGCCGGCGAGCGGGGTCAACGCCGTGGTGCTGAACGTGACGGCGACCTCCCCCACCTCGCTGGGCTTCCTGACGGTCTTTCCAACGGGTGTGGCCCGGCCAAATGCGTCCAACTTGAACTTCAATGCGGGTGAGACGGTCCCGAACCGCGTGATGGTGGGGGTCGGGACCGGCGGCAAGGTGAGCATCTTCAACCCCGCTGGAACCACCAACGTCATCGCCGATGTGAACGGCTGGTTCACCGACGCCACGCCCGGCGGTACGGGCAGCTGGTTCACGCCAGTGACGCCCGCGCGAATTCTCGACAGTCGCATCGGCGCCGGCGGCATCAGCTTGCCATGGGGACCGAACGCAGGACGGCCCGTCGGCGTGGCCGGCCTCGGCGGCGTGCCGGCG